>CAHJXE010000186.1 GCA_903644085.1 Hyphomicrobiales bacterium | reverse complement strand
GGCGGGCTTGTTGGCCACGACGGCGCTCATCGCGACGGCCTCCGGACGCACGCCGCCCGATCCTCCCCCGGAGGGGGAGGTAGCAGGTGCGGAGCACCTGACGGAGGGGGAGCGTCCCCACCCCGGACGGCGCTTCGCGCCTGCTCGGCCCTCCCCTTCAGGGAGGGATCGGTCGCGAGCGTGGCCATCAATCCGCTCCACCCTGCTGCCACTTGCGCCGTTGCAGGCCGAAATAGCTGAACATGATGGAGGCCAGCAGAAACGGGATCATCGCGACCGCGATGGCCGCGCCCTCGCCGAGCTGACCTCCCGGAATCGCGCGCTGGAAGGAGAGCGTCGCCATCAGGTGCGTCGCGTTCAGCGGCCCGCCGCGCGTCAGCACGTAGATGAGCTGGAAATCCGTGAAGGTGAACAGCACCGAGAAGGTCATCACCACCGCGATGATCGGCGTCAGCATGGGCAGCGTGATGCGCCGGAAGCGCTGCCAGGGCGTCGCGCCATCGAGCGTCGCGGCCTCGTGGAGCGAGGGCGGGATCGTCTGGAGGCCGGCCAAGAGCGAGATCGCCACGAACGGGATGCCGCGCCAGACATTCGCGGCGATCACGGAGGCGCGCGCGTTCCAGGGATCGCCGAGGAAATTGATGCGCTCCGAGATCAGTCCCATCCGGATGAGCGCCCACGAGATGACGGAGAATTGCGCGTCGAAGATCCACCAGAAGGCGATGGCCGACAGCACGGTCGGCACGACCCAGGGCAGGAGCACGATCGCCCGGATCACCGCCTTGAAGGGCAGGTTCTCGTTGAGGAGCAGCGCGAGCCAGAGGCCCAGCGCGAATTTCAACGCGGACGCCACCACCGTGTAGAAGACCGTGTTGAAGACCGCGAGCAGGAATACGGAATCGTCGAGCAATAGCTCGTAGTTCTCGAGCCCCACGAAGCTCCCGACCTTGCCGATGCGGGTATCCGTGAAGGCGAGCCAGATCCCGAGGCACAAGGGATAGGCGAGGAACGTGAGCAGGATCGCGGCCGTCGGCAGCATGAAGACCGCGCCGAGCCCGTCCCGGCTCTGGCCGAGCCTGGACCACAGCGAGGGCCTGGACCGGACCGCCTGCCGGGCGGGATGCACGATGGCCACGTTCGCCATGAGGCGCTCCAACTCAGGGCGTAGCGGCGGGGACGAGCCCCACCGCAACGCGTTCAGGGAACCGCACGCGGCCGCGCGACATCAGCCGTTGCGGTAGAAACGCGTCGCGCGCTGCTCGGCACGCTTCGCGGCGTCCTCCGGCGTGCGCGCGCCGGTCGCGGCTTCCGCGAACATGTCGACGAGGACGTAATCCGCCATCGTGGCGGCGGAGGCCGGCCCGAGCTTGCCCGCGTAGCCGTTCGGCCGCAGCGTCTCGGAGGCGGACGCGTAGGCCTTGTGGACCGGGTTCGACGTCCAGACGGGGTTGTCCGCGTAGGCTTTCAGCGGCTGGCAGCAATAGGCCGAGGAGGCGGTGATCCAGGCATCCATCTGCGGCTTCTCGAAGATGAACTTCAGGAAGGCCTTGGCGGCCTGCGGGTACTTGGTGTGCTTGAAGAGCACCGTCGAGGTGACCTGGAACAGCTCGACCTTGCTGCCGACGGGGCCGATCGGCATGTTGGTCGAGCGGATGTCCGCCGCCATCTCGGCGAGCTTCGGGTCGTTCTTCGCGCTGTAATAGAGCGAGACGCCGTTCGCCGTGACCGAGATCTCGCCCGCCAGGAACGCGCGGTTGTTGTTGACGTCGAGCCAGGATTCCGTGCCCGGGATGAAGGTCGGGTAGAGCTGGCGCACGTAGCGGAGCGCCGCGACGGTCTCGGGCGAGTTGATCGCCACCTTGTTGTTGTCGTCCACCATGCGACCGCCGTGGCTCCAGAGCAGCCAATGGCAGAAATTGTTGCCGTCCCCGACCCCGTGGCCGAGCGTGAAGCCCGCCGGATGGCCCTTGGCCTTCAGCGCCTTGCACATCTCCAGGAAGGCGTCCGTCTTGTCCGGGAAGGTCGAGAAGCCCGCCTCGCGGACCCACGAGTCGCGGTAGAGCACGGCGTTCGAGATCGTGGCGAGCGGCAGGCCGATGAACTTCCCGTCGTTCTTCGTGTAGCCCTCGAGACCCGGATACCAGCCGCCGTACTTGGCCCCGAGATATGTGCCGATGTCGGACACGTCGACGAGCTTGTCGGGATACTGGAACGGGTCGTCGAACCACACGAGCACGATGTCCGGCCCCGACCCGACATTCGCCGCGACCGCGGCCTTGGGGCGGATGTCCTCCCAGCTCTCCTTGTCGATGCGCACGGGCACGCCCGTCTGGTCCGTGAAGGCCTTCGCGTTCGCGATGAAGGCCGCCTCCTCGGAAGGCACGAAGGGCGACCAGCGCAGGATGCGCAGCTCCGCACCCTTCTCCGGCGTGAACTTCGGCTCGGCCGCCGCTTGGGCGAAGGCCGGCAGGGCGCGCATGAAGGGCGAGGCGGCCGCGAGGCCTGCCGCGCCCGTGACGAGGAGGTCGCGTCTCGAGATGGTCATGGTGTCGTCTCCCTGGATGTTGAGGCGGCTCTCGCTCGGCCGCTTGGTGGATCGCTTTAGAGGCGCCGTCCGGTCTCGGCGTCGAACAGGTGGACGAGGCCGGGGACCGGCTTGACGCGGATGGTCTCGCCCGGTTTCGGGATGATGCGCTCGCGGAACACGCAGGTCATCTCGACGCCCCCGACACGGATCGCGAGCAGCGTCTCCGAGCCCGTCGGCTCGACCACGACCACGTCGGCCGCGACGCCGTCCTCCGCCAGCACGAGATGCTCGGGCCGCACCCCCATGACGAGGTCGCGGCCCGCGGCCCCGGCCGGGACCTCGCCCAACGGGAACTCGATCCCGCCCTCGCCCGCGAAGACCGTGCGGCCGTCGGCCCGGACGCGCCCGCGCACCATGTTCATGGCGGGCGAGCCGATGAAGCCCGCGACGAACAGGTTGTCCGGCCGGTCGTAGAGGTCGAGCGGCGCGCCGATCTGCTCGATGACGCCGTCGTGCATGACGACGATCCGGTCCGCCATGGTCATGGCCTCGATCTGGTCGTGCGTGACGTAGACCGTCGTGGTCTTCAACCGCTGGTGCAGCTCCTTGATCTCGGTGCGCATCGCGACGCGCAGCTTGGCGTCGAGGTTCGAGAGCGGCTCGTCGAAGAGGAAGACCTGCGGGTCGCGCACGATGGCGCGCCCCATCGCGACGCGCTGGCGCTGGCCGCCCGAGAGCTGGCGGGGGTAGCGGTCGAGCAGCGCGCCGAGCCCCAGGATGCCGGCGGCCTTCGCGACGCGCGCGTCGATCTCGGTCTTCGGCGCCTTCCGGAGCTTCATGGAGAAGGCCATGTTGTCGCGCACGCTCATATGCGGGTAGAGCGCGTAGTTCTGGAATACCATCGCGATGTCGCGTTCCTTCGGGGGCACGTCGTTGACCACCCGGTCGCCGATGCGGATCTCGCCCCCGGAGATGCTCTCGAGCCCGGCGATCATCCGCAGCAGGGTCGACTTCCCGCAGCCCGAGGGGCCGACCAGGATCACGAACTCGCCATCCTGGATGTCCACCGAGACGCCGTGCAGGATCGGGGTCGCGCCGAAGGACTTCCTGACTTCGCGGATCGCCACAGACGCCAAAGGCTAGTCCTCCCGGCCGTCTTCGCGGCTCGCCGGAGCGGTAGCACGCTCTCCCGGTGGACGGAACCGGGCGTCTCCTTATGCTTTCGTGGCGAGTGCCGGCTTGACTCCAAGCGGTGCCCGTGTGCGCGATACCCTCATGAGCCTACCCGACATCTCACCCCCGCCGAGGACGGCCACTCGCGTCGTGCGCGTCGAGTGCCTGAACTGCGGCCGCGTCGCGGCGCTCGACGAGAGCCAGGCCCGGGACGCACCGCTCGTGCAGCTCACCCGGCATCTCAGGTGCTCGGCCTGCGGCTCGCGCGCGGTGAAGGCCGGACGGATCGACGCCTCGGGCGGGTTCGACACCCCGCGCGACGTCGCGAAGCTGCTGCGCGCCCGCATGGACACCGATCGCGCCTGAGCGCTATTCGGGTGAGATCGGGCCTGTCCCGGCTCTACCCCGGAGGATCACGTTGAAGGACGTCCACGTCGCGATGCTATCGCCCATGCCGCCGCTCGTGATCGAGGGGGTGGGACGGGATTTCACGCTCATCCGGGGCTGGGAGGCGCCGGATCGGAACGCGCTCGTCGCGGAGGTCGGACCCCACGTGCGCGGTCTCGCGGCCGGCGGCCACGTGGCGATCGACGGGGCGCTGTTCGACCGGCTGCCGAAGCTGGAGATCGTGTCGAGCTTCGGGGTCGGCTACGATCATATCGACGCCGCCGAGGCCGGCCGGCGCGGCATCGTGGTGACGAACACGCCGGACGTGCTGACCGACGAGGTCGCGGACCTCGCGGTCGCGCTGCTCCTCGCGACGCTCCGGCACATCCCCCAGGTCGACCGCTACGTCCGGGCTGGCAAGTGGCTCGACAAGCCCTACCCGCTGACCGCGACCCTGCGCGGGCGCAAGGTCGGCATCCTGGCGCTCGGCCGGATCGGCCGGGCGATCGCGCGGCGGCTCGAAGGGTTCGGGGTCGAGATCTCGTATCACGGCCGCCAACGCCAGGCCGACGTGCCCTACGCGTATCACCCGACGCTGCTCGGCATGGCGGAGGCGGTCGATACGCTCCTCTCGGTCGCGCCGGGCGGGGCGGAGACCGCGAACATCGTGGACGCGGCCGTGCTGGCGGCGCTGGGGCCGAACGGGATCTTCGTGAACGTGGGGCGCGGCAGCGTGGTGGACGAGCCGGCTTTGGTCGCGGCCTTGCGGGACGGGGTCATCTTGTCGGCGGGGCTCGACGTCTTCGCGGACGAGCCGCGGGTGCCGCCCGAGCTGATCGCGATGGACCACGTCGTGCTCCTCCCCCATGTCGGCTCGGCCTCCGTCGAGACGCGGCGCGCCATGGGCCAGCTCGTGGTCGACAACCTCGTCTCATGGTTCGGGGGCAAAGGCCCGATGACGCCCGTGCCGGAGACGCCCTGGCGGCCGGCGGGCGGCGCGGCCGCCTGATCAGTCCGGCGTCTTGTCGACGCCGCCGTTGGCCTTCGACCAGCCGGCCGGATCGTGCAGGAAGGACTCGACCTCGGCCAGGATCGGCGGCTCGAAGCGGTTCTCGGCCTTGGCGACCGCGAGCACGTCCCACCAGGTCGCGAGGTGGTGGAGCGTGACGCCGGCCTCGGCGAGGATCGCCGGGCTCTGCGAGAAGATGCTGTAGTAGAACACCACGAAGACGTGCGCGACCTCCGCGCCCGCCTCGCGCAGCGCCTTGCAGAACAGGATCTTGGAGCGCCCGTCGCTCGTCAGGTCCTCGACGAGCAGCGTGCGCTGGCCCTCCACGACGTCGCCCTCGATCTGCGCGTTGCGGCCGAACCCCTTCGGCTTCTTGCGCACGTATTGCATCGGCAGCATGAGCCGGTCCGCCATCCAGGCGGCGAACGGGATGCCGGCCGTCTCGCCCCCCGCCACCACGTCGAAGCGCTCGAACCCCGCCTCGCGGCACACGAGCGAGGCCCCGAGATCGATCAGCGTGCCGCGCACGCGCGGGAACGAGATCAGCCGCCGGCAATCGATGTAGACGGGGCTCGCCCAGCCGGACGTGAAGATGAACGGCTTGTCCTCCATGAAACGGACCGCGTCGACCTCGAACAGCATGCGGGCCGTCAGCCGGGCGGCGGCCTCCCGGTCGGCGAAACCCACTCCCTGGAACATGATCCGAACCCCTTGCGATGGTCAGCCGGCGACGCGCCAGCGCAGCGTCTCGCCGCCGCGATAGACCGGCACGCCGGCCTCCGGTCCCTCGACGGCCACGCTCGCGGGCGCGGTCCAGTCGGCGCGCTCCAGCGTGATCGTGTCGGCGTTGACCGGCAGCCCGTAATGGGCCGGGCCGTTGAGCGACGCGAAGCCTTCGAGGCGCTCCAGCGCGCCCTCCTCCTCGAAGACCTGCGCGTAGACGGCGAGCGCGGTCGGGGCCGAGAAGATCCCGGCGGCGGCCGGGATGGCGGCCTTGCGGGCCTGAGGATGCGGCGCAGAATCGGAGCCCAGGAAGTAGCAGGGCTCGCCGGAGGTCGCGGCGGCCCGGAGCGCGCGCCGGTCCCGCGCGGTCTTCGCGACCGGCATGCAGTAGAGGTCCGGCCGCATGCCGTGGCCCAGCATGTCGGTGCGGGTGACCTGCAGGTGGTGCGGCGTGATCGTGCCGGCGACCTGCGGGAACATCGATCGCACGAAATCGACCGCCAGCGAGGTCGTGAGGTGCTCCATCACCATCTTGAGGCCCGGAAAGCTCCGCGTCAGCGGCCCGAGCCGACGGTCGATGAACACGGCCTCGCGGTCGAAGATGTCGA
>CAHJXE010000185.1 GCA_903644085.1 Hyphomicrobiales bacterium | reverse complement strand
CTCGCGCCGCCCGTCAGCACGACGCGCCGTCCGGCCTGGGCGGCGAAGCCCGAGCTCTTCAGCCGGTCGCGCACGAGCTCGAGGATCTCCTCGACGCGCGGGCGGATGATGCGCACGAGTTGCGCCTTGGGCACGTGGTTCGAGACCTCGCGGTCGTCGTCCTCCACCTGGGGCACGGCGATCATGTCGCGCTCGTCCGACGGCGACATGATCGCCGCGCCGTAGAGAGTCTTGATGCGCTCGGCCGCCGACACGCGGGTGGTAAGCCCGCGCGCGAGATCCATCGTGACGTGGTGCCCGCCGACCGCGACCGCGTCCACGTGGACGAGGTTGCCGCCCGAGAAGACGCCGGTCGAGGTCGTGCCGCCACCCATGTCGACCACCACGACGCCCATGTCGGCCTCGTCGTCGGCCAGCGCCGAGAGGCCGGACGCGTAGGGCGTGGCGATCACCGCCTCGACGCCGAGATGGCTGCGCTCGACGGCGAGCATCAGGTTGCGCGACGCGGCCGCCTCGCCCGTCACGACGTGGAGGTCGACGCCGAGCTTCTCTCCGATCATGCCGGAGGGCTCGACGACGTTGCGCTGGTCGTCGAGCGAGAAGCCGGTCGGCAAGGCGTGCAGCACGGCCCGGCCGCGCTTCAGGTTGTGGCCGCTCGCGACTTCGAGCACGCGGTGGATGTCGGACGCGCACACCATCCCGGCCCGCACGGGGACGTTCGCCTCGAAATGGGTGGAGCCGAGCCGTCCGCCCGTCATGTTGACGATGACGGACTGGACCTCGACCTTCGCCATGCGCTCGGCCGCGTGGATCGCGCCGCGGATCGCGGTCTCGGCGGCTTCGAGGTCCACGACCGCGCCGCCCTTCAGCCCCATGGAGCGCTGGTGCCCGATGCCGATCACGCGCGCGAGATGCGTGCGGCCCCGCAGCGATTCGCCGGCCGCGACCGGCCTCAGCTCCGCGATGAGGCAAACGATCTTGCTCGTCCCGACATCGAGGACCGAGAGGGTAGCGCGCTTGCGCGTGGAGAGCGGCTTCAGCCGGGGCGTCAGCCCGTGATCGTGGAGGCTCACGTTTCCACCCCCTTCTGGCCGCGCTGAAGCTTCTTCTTCGTGCTCTCGATCCGGGCGGCCGCTGCCTCCTCGGTCAGGCGGAACACGACCCGATCGGGCATGCGCAGGTCGATCGCCAGCACGTCCTTGTCGAGGATGTGCCCCTCGCGATCGAGCCGCACGAGCCGCGCCAGCGCCGGCGCGGCGTCCTGCTCGGGCAACCGGACGTCGACGCCGTTCGCCATCTTCAACGTCCAGCGCCGTCCGGAGACCAGCATGCCGGCGCGGATCTTGGAGCGCAGCGGGCCGGCAGCGTCGAGGAGCGCGAGGTATTCGGGGGCGCGCAGGTTCGCCATGTCGCCGACGACGAGCGGCAGTCCCGCGAGACGCGGGTCGCGCAGCGCGTCGATCGCGGTGCCGTCGGCCGCGACGACCCGCAGGTCGCCGTCCTTCTGCCAGATCGCGAAGGGGATGCGCTCGACGAGGCCGATCGCGAGCTCGTTCGGGTAGAGCTTGCGCACCGTCGCGCCCCGCACCAGCGGTAGGCGCTCGAGGCGCTCGCGAATGTCGGCCGCGCCGAGGAAGGGGAGCGAGACCTTGGGCGAGATGCCGGCGGCCGCCAGAACCTCGCGCTCGGAGAGCGTCGCGAGGCCCGAGATCGTGATCCGGTTGAGGCCGAAGCCGAAGGCTTTCGCCACGATGTCGCGCGGCTCGCCGACCGCCTCGCGCACCGCGCCGTAATGGCCGCCGAGCGCCAGGCCGTAGATGCCGACCGCCCCGAAGAAGCCGAGCGTCAGGCCCGTGCCGAGAAGCGGTGGGAGACGGTGCGCGAGCGGAACCGAGACGGAGCGGCGGCGCAGGCCGAGTGCGGCTGCGGGCGAGACGACCCAGCGCGCGAGGCCGGCCCAAGGAATGGCGGAACCCGTCGTACCGGGCGCTGCCGCCCGGGCTGCCCCCATACGGTCCCCGTGACCGCCGGGAAACCCGGCGATCAGCGGTTCAAGGACGCGTCCTCCACCATCCATCGTACCAGCTCGCCGAACCCGTAACCCGCGTGGGCGGCGATCTCAGGCACGAGTGACGTTGCCGTCATCCCGGGCTGCGTGTTGACCTCAAGGACCACGAGCGCGCCCGTTCCACCGGGCGTGTCGTCGTATCTGAGGTCGGCGCGGCTTACGCCGCGGCAGCCGATTGCTTGATGCGCCGTTAACGCCAACTCTTGGACGCGCTGGTAAATATTTGATGAAAGTTCGGCCGGCAGGACGTGAACCGACCCGCCTTCGACGTACTTGGCGTCATAGTCGTAGAAGAGGCCGGTGGACGGTCTGATATCGATCACGCCGAGCGCCCGGTCGCCCATGACGGCGCAGGTCAGCTCCCGGCCCGGGATGAAGGTTTCCACCAGGACCTCGTCCCCGTAGGGCCAGTCCTCGCGGCCGAGCTCCTGGGGGGGATGCGAGCGATCCTCCCGCACGATGACGACGCCGACGGACGACCCCTCGTTTACCGGCTTCACCACGTAGGGCGCCGGTAGGACGTGCTCCGCGGCAGCCCGATGGCGGCTGACCACGACGCCGTCCGGCACGCTGACGCCCGCCGCCCGCATGACGCGCTTCGCCTGTTCCTTGTGCATGGCGAGAGCGGACGCGAGGACGCCCGAATGGGTGTAGGGCACCTGGAGCAGTTCCAGGAGGCCCTGGATCGTCCCGTCCTCGCCGTAGCGGCCGTGAAGCGCGTTGAAGGCGACATCGGGCCGCACCGCCTGGAGGACGCGGGGGATGTCGTGCTGCACGTCGATCGGGGTCACCTGGTAGCCGACCGATTCGAGCGCCGCGACGCAACCCCGCCCGGTATCGAGCGACACCTCGCGCTCGGCCGACCAGCCGCCCATCAGGACGGCGACGTGCTTGGACATCTCGAACTCCAGCCTGGTCTCGATCCGACTCGACGCGGGGGTCGCGCTCAGAGCGTTCGGAACGCCTCGTTATCGTCCGCGCTCTTCCATTCGGTAAAGGTCGCGAAAGGATCATCCTCGAGCGAGACGCCGACCCGCCGGATCTCCCACTCCAGCTCGACGCCCGAACGCTCGCGCACGCGTTGGCGGACCTCCTCGCCCAGCGTCTCGATGTCGGCCGCGCTCGCCCGCCCGTGATTGACCAGGAAGTTGCAGTGCAGCTCGGACACCTGGGCGTCGCCGACCCGCAACCCGCGGCAGCCCGCCTCGTCGACGAGTTGCCACGCCTTCAGTGCGGAAACGGTCTCAGGCGGGTTCTTGAAGGTCGAGCCGCCGGTGCGGGTGTTGACGGGCTGCGTCGCGCCGCGCGCCTCGGTGATCGCGCTCATCGCGGCCAGGATCGCGGCCGGCTCGCCCGGCCGGCCCCGGAACAGGGCCTCGACGAAGATCAGATCCTCCGGCGCGCCGCAATGGCGGTAGGTGAAGCCCATGTCGGCGCGCGAGAGGACGCGCATTCTCCCCTGGCGGTCGAGAGCGCGGGCCTCCACCAGCACGTCCGCGGTCTCGCCCCCGTAGGCACCGCCGTTCATGCGCAACGCCCCCCCGATCGTGCCCGGGATGCCGCGAAGGAACGTCAAACCGTCGATGCCGGCTTCCGCGGCGGCCCGGGCGACCTTCACGTCCGGCGCGCCCGCCCCGGCGCGGATCCTGCCATCCTGTTCCACCGTGATCCGGGTGAACGCCCGCCCGAGGCGTATCACCACGCCCGCGACGCCGCCGTCGCGCACGAGGAGGTTCGAGCCGAGCCCGACCACGAGGAGCGGGACACCCGCCGGGCACCCGGCGAGGAACGCCGCGAGGTCGTCCACGTCGGCCGGCGTGAACAGCACCTCGGCCGTCCCGCCCGTGCGGAACCAGGACAACGGCGCCATCGGGGCGTCGGGCTCCAGCGTGCCGCGCAGACCGGGAATGATGTTCGCGAGGAGGGCCGCGAGTGCTCCCTCTTCTCCCCGTGAGCGGGGAGAACCCCCGATGTCGGGCTCTGGAGTCGGTTGAGCCGGAGCTTCCGCCGGATGAGTTGCGAGCAGCATAGAGACCGGGCTTGTCCGTTCCATCGTCCGACGTCCGTCAGGCCGCCTTCGACGTATCGCGATCGTCCGGCAATGGAACCAGGATAGGAACGCCGCCGCCGACGTCGGGATCGGCCAGAGCCGCCTCCAGCGTCATCGGTTCGGGGATGAGCTCACCGTCCCCGGCCATGAGCTCGATATGAGCCAGGAGTGCCTCCTGGGCGAGAGCGGCGGCTTCCGCCAAGGTTTCGCCCGCCGAGACGCAGCCGGGGAAATCCGGAAACGAGACGCCGAAGTCGCTGGACGGGTCCTTGTGCACGATGCCGATGTACTGTCGCATGATCACCTGAGCCCCAGGCCGGCCTGCTTCTCGATGCTCCGCACCGTCCCGACCGGCAGATCGCGCTTGGGATGCGGGACCGTGACGACACCCGGCTTCGTCGGATGTCTAAACTGATGATGGCTGCCCGTCACGCGCCGCAGGACCCAGCCATCCTCCGCCAATTTGCGCAGGACCGCTCTGCTGTTCATGGGGGAGCGCCCGATCTCCCCGCTTTGCGGGGGAGAGGTAACTAAGCCGCCACCTGGCTCCCCAGCGCCTCCAGCTCGCCCGGCAGCGCGTAGGCCCATTGCGTGATGTTGCCAGCGCCGAGGCAGATCACATAGTCGCCGGGCTTCGCCTGACCCCGGATGAGGCCCGCCAGGTCCTCGGAGCGCTCGAGCGCCGCCACGTGGCGGTGGCCGCGCGACTTCAGACCGGACACGAGGCTGTCGCGGTCGGCGCCCGGCATCGGCAGCTCGCCCGCCGCGTAGACGGGCGCGACGATCACCTGATCGGCGTCGTTGAAGCAGGTGCAGAAGTCGTCGAACAACGAGTGGAGCCGCGAGTAGCGGTGCGGCTGCACCACCGCGATCACTTGGCCGTCCGTCGACGCGCGGGCGGCGCGCAGCACCGCCTTGATCTCGACCGGATGGTGCCCGTAATCGTCGAAGATCGCGACGCCGTTCCACTCGCCCGTGCGGGTGAAGCGGCGCTTCACGCCGCCGAAGCCGGCCAGCGCCTTGCGGATCTGGTCCGCCGGCACGCCGAGCTCGTGCGCGACCGCGATCGCGGCCGTCGCGTTCAGCGCGTTGTGCAGGCCCGGCATCGGGAGGGTCAGCTCGCCGAGCTCCATGCGGAAGCCCGGCCGCCGGTCGCGGATCAGCACGCGAAAGCGGTTCACGCCGCCCTTCGAATCGACGTCGATCAGCCGGACGTCGGATTGCGGGTTCTCCCCGTAGGTGATGACGCGCCGGTCCTCGATGCGCCCGACGAGGTCCTGCACGATCGGGTGGTCGATGCACATCACCGCGAAGCCATAGAACGGGATGTTGTCGATGAAGGACCGGAACGCGTCCTTGATCGCGTCGAACGAGCCGAAATGGTCGAGGTGCTCGGGGTCGATGTTCGTCACGATCGCGACGTCGGCCGGCAGCTTGAGGAAGGTGCCGTCCGATTCGTCCGCCTCCACGACCATCCAGTCGCCCGCCCCCATGCGGGCGTTGGTCCCGTAGGCGTTGATGATGCCGCCGTTGATGACGGTCGGGTCGAGACCGCCGGCGTCCAGCAGGGTCGCGACGAGCGAGGTCGTGGTGGTCTTGCCGTGTGTCCCGGCGATCGCGACGCAGGACTTGAAGCGCATCAGCTCCGCCAGCATCTCGGCGCGCCGCACGACGGGCAGCCGGCGCTCACGCGCCGCCACGAGCTCGGGGTTGTCGCGCCGGATCGCGGTCGACACGACCACGACCTCCGCGTCCTCGACGTTGCGCGCCTCGTGGCCCACGAAGGTACGCATGCCTTTCTCGGCCAGGCGCCGGACGTTGTAGTTGTCGGCCGCGTCCGAGCCCTGCACCGTGTAGCCGAGGTTGTGCATGACTTCGGCGATCCCGGACATGCCGATGCCCCCGATGCCGATGAAGTGGATGGGGCCGAGCTTCGGGGGCAGTTTCATGGGCGATTCCTTAGCCTCGCCCCGCGAAGCGGGGAGAGGTCGAGCGAAAGCGGCAGCTTTCGACCGGGTGAGGGGCGAGGCTCGCGAGCGGCGGCGTGGGTCCAGTGCCCCTCATCCGGTCGCACTGCCGTGCGACTCGACTTCTCCCCGTGCCGGCCAAAGCCGGTCGCGGGGAGAAGAGGGCGCGGAGGGGGGCACCTCGATCTTCGCGAGGCTGAGGATCAGGGCGGCCAAGCGCTCGGCCGCGTCCGTCACGCCCGCGCCCTTCGCGGCGGCCGCCGCGCGGACGAGGGAGGCCGGGTCGTCCAGCCGCGCCGCGATCTCGGCCGCCAGCCGCTCGGCCGTGAAGTCCGGCTGCGGGATCGGGACGGCCG
>CAHJXE010000184.1 GCA_903644085.1 Hyphomicrobiales bacterium | reverse complement strand
ATCGAGATACAACGTTGTTGTCCGGAGATTCTGCCGTGTTGAACCGACTGTTCCAGGGAGCCGCGCTGTCGGTTCTGATCGCCGGCGCCGCGAGCGCGGCCGACCTGCCGCGCCGCGCCGCCCCGCCCGCCTACGCGGCCGTGCCGGTCTTCACGTGGACCGGCTTCTACGCCGGGACGCTCTCCGGCTACTCCTTCAGCGACGACCAGACGATCCGCACCAGCGGCAACTTCGCGGCGAATCAGGCGAACGTCCTGGCCGGCCGTCGTCCCGCCGCGGTCCGCTCGTCCCAGGACGGCTTCTCCAGCTTCGGCGGCGGCATCGGGTACGATTACCAGTTCAACCCCGGCAACGGCATCGTGGTCGGCATCGCGGCCGACGCGACCGGCATGGACCTGGATCGTCGCCGCGGCTACGTCAGCGCGCTGGGCGACATCTCGGGCTTTCGCCAGCAGCTCGACTATCTCGGTACCGTGCGCGGCCGGGTCGGCTACGCGTTCGACCGGTTCCTCGTCTACGGGACCGGCGGCTTCGCGTTCGGCGGCGTCGACTACAAGGCGGCCTTCCTCAGCAACGCTGCGGGACGACCGTTCGCGTTCGCGGGCCAGTACAACCGGATGGAGACGGGCTACGTCTACGGCGGCGGCGTGGAATACGCGATCCCGGCCGACAGCATCCTGAACAAGTTCAGCGTCCTGAAATACATCCCGCTGTTCCAGAACGCCGGCGTCACGGTGAAGGCGGAGTACCTGCGCTACGATCTCGGCTCCCGCAACGTGCTGGTGAACGCCGTCCCGGGCGTCGGTGTCGGGTCCTACACCTCGCGCTTCACGACCGAGGGCAACACGGTGCGCGGCGGCTTCACCTACCGCTTCGGCACGCTCTGACCCGAGCCACCCGTCGAACCACGAAGGGCGCTCCTCGGAGCGCCCTTTTTCGTTGGCAAGTGTGTCGAGCGGCGCTGGGCGGGTAAAGTAGCCTCGGGCTAGAAGCCGAGATCGGCCGCGGCCGGCCTGCCGAACGTCCGATCAGCGCCCTCGCCCACCCGCGCCTTCATGCCGCCTGCCCACGGAACCGGCCCGTTGACGCCCTTGTTCCTGTCCGCCATCGCCTGACGCCAGAAGTCGGACTCAAGGTCAAATCGCCCCGCCATACACTTCGTCGTGCGCCTTGCACCGCTTCAACTCGCCGACCGAGACCAGATAGTCTGTCGCCGCGCCCCGCATTTCGTCTTTCTCAATCGCCAATTCTTCATCCGACCCATGTGTCACTCCATAATCGCTCGCCGTTCTGCCCATTGCAGTCGGGTGGAGGACATAGGGACGCGGACATGCTTGTGAAACGGCGATGAGCCCGGGTCACTCCTCCGGCTTCTTCGCCATCCGCCATCGCATCCGCATCTCGGCCAGCGGTCGCGAGAGCCACTTTTTGGTGCCAGAGGCATATTTGGGCGGGTCGAACAGATCAGAATGGCGCACTAGCCCGAGGAACACGACGGTGTCGTCCGTCTGCCCGACAAGAAGCAGCACGTCGTTATCCACGCCGGGGTCAACGTGCAGGTGCATGTACCCCTCCTGCTCCAGGAGAAGGTCCCTCTGTATTCCTTGACGATAGCGGTTCGGCGGAAGAGGGGTGCCGTTCTCGATGCGCTCGCGAATGTCCGCGATGGCTTCGGCGAACAGCGTGATGTCCACGCCTTTCACGACCGGGAACTCGCCAACCTTCTGGAGCTCCTGGACTTCTTTCGGGACCGGCGGGATGCGCTCGTCCCGAAGGAACGTCATTTGTCCTTCTGGTTCTTCAGATGGGCGATGTACTCGTCCTTCGACATACCCTTGGTAGACACGATGCGTCCGTTGGCTAGGGCTGTGTTGACGAGCTTCATGCCGTCGGACTTGTAGTTTGGCACGAGAGGCGCTTGCGCCTTCTGCAACGGGACGGTTTCGGCAACCGCCAAGCTCAGCTTATGCACCATGATTGCCCTCCTCTCCGCATATAGGCTGGCACTGTATGCCCAGCCCGGGATTGCGTCAAAAACGACTCGGCAGCAGTTCAGGATCAACTGTAGGTCATCCTGAACAGCGTCGGGTCGTCACCTACGCGGACGAAGTTCCTCACCGACGGCCGCGTCTGCCTCTCCGAGCGCTCCGAAGCAGACAGGCTGCTTTCGGCTAGCATCGGTCGACCGAGGCCAATCGGCCTGCCCGTAAACGGACCTCCTGAGTTTCTGAGAAGGGTCCGAAAGCTGCCACGGCCGACAGGTTCACCTCCCCGCTCCGCCCGCCGGAAGGCCGTCGTTCTCACGGCTCGACACCCGCACCGACCCAGACGACGTCGAGCTTGTCAGCCACCGTCGCCATCGCGACGAGGACCCCGTCCCCTAACCGAACTTGTTCGTCTTCGGGAACCCCTTGGGCGGCAGGCGGCCGGCCTCGGTCCGGCTGCCGATCCAGTCGGCGAGTTCGGCGGCCGCCACGGTCCAGGTGCGGCCCGACGTGTCGCGCCAGGTGAGACCGTCGGAGAGCGTGAACACCTTGGCGTCCGAGACGCCGCCCTCCTTGTAGCGTTGCAGCCGCACGCCCTTGCCGCGGCCCATCTCGGGCAGTTGCGCCAGCGGGAAGACGAGGAGCTTCCGGTTCTCGCCCACGATCGCCACGTGATCGCCCCCCGTGCCGATCGCCATGAGGGCGCGCGACCCGGGATCGAGGCCGAGCACGTTGCGGCCCTTGCGGGTCGTCGCCACGAGGTCCTCCGACGCCGCCACGAAGCCGCGCCCGTCGGACGCGAGGACGAGCAGCTTCGATCCCGGCCGGTACACGAAGGCCGCCACCACGTCCGAGCCCTGGTCGAGCTCCGCCATCAGCCGGATCGGGTCGCCGAAGCCGCGCCCGCCCGGCAGCTTCGCGGCGTCGAGCGTGAACACCTTGCCGTTCGTCGCGAGCACCAGCACCTTGGAGGTCGTCTCGGCGAAGAACGAGGTCCGCAGCCGGTCGTCGCCCTTGAACTCGAGCTTCGAGAGGTCGGCCACGTGGCCCTTCATGGCCCGGATCCAGCCCTTCTCGGACACGATCACGGTCACGGGCTCGCGCTCGACCATCGCCTCCGCGAAGTCGATGTCGCCGAGGTCGGGCGCGTCCGCGAAGGTCGTGCGGCGCGCGCCGAGCTTCGTCTCCGGCCCGTAGGCCTTGCGCACCGCCCTCACCTCCCAGGCGACCGTCTTCCACTGCTTCGCGTCCGAGCCCAGCAGCTCCTCGATGCCGGCCTTCTCGCCCGTCAGCTCGTCGAGCTCGGTGCGCAGCCCCTGCTCCTCCAGCCGGCGCAGCGAGCGCAGCCGCGTGTCGAGGATCGCGTTCGCCTGCAGTTCCGTCAGCTCGAAGACCCGCATCAGCTCGGCCTTCGGCTCGTCGTCCTCGCGGATGATCTTGATGACGCGGTCGAGGTCCAGGTAGACGATGAGCAGCCCGCGCAGGATCTCGAGGCGCCGGTCGATCGCCGCGAGCCGGTGCGAGGAGCGCCGGATCAGCACCTCGCGGCGGTGGTCGAGCCACTCGCGCAGGCACTCGACGAGGCCCAGCACCTTGGGCACCTTGCCGCCCGCCAGCACGTTGACGTTGAGCGGGACGCGCGCCTCCAGTTCCGTCAGCCGGAACAGCGATTCCATCATCACGGTCGGGTCGACGATGCGCGAGCGCGGCTCCAGCACGACCCTCACGTCCTCCGCCGATTCGTCGCGCACGTCGGCGAGCAGCGGGAGCTTCTTGTCGTTGACGAGTTCCGCGATCTTCTCGATCAGCCGCGACTTCGGGATGCCGTAGGGGATCTCGGTGACGACGACGGACCAGATGCCGCGGCCCGCATCCTCCTTCGTCCAGCGCGCCCGCACGCGGAACGAGCCGCGCCCGGTGCGATAGGCTTCCGCGATCGCCTCGCGGCTATCGACCACGATGCCGCCGGTCGGGAAGTCGGGACCCGGCACGAAGTTCACGAGCTCGGCCGAGGTCGCGGCCGGGTGCGAGATGAGGTAGAGCGCGGCCTCGCAGAGTTCGGCCGCGTTGTGGGGCGGGATGGAGGTCGCCATGCCGACCGCGATGCCCTGGCTGCCGTTCGCGAGCAGGTTCGGGAAGGCCGCCGGCAGGACGATCGGCTCGTCGGTCGTGCCGTCGTAGTTTGGCCGGAAGTCGACCGCGTCCTCGTCGATGCCGTCGAGGAGCCGCCGCGCGACGTCGGTCAGCCGCGCCTCGGTGTAGCGGTGGGCCGCCGCCGCATCGCCGTCGATGTTGCCGAAATTGCCCTGCCCGTCGACGAGCGGATAGCGGGACGCGAAATCCTGCGCGAGGCGCACCAGCGCGTCGTAGATCGCCGCGTCGCCGTGCGGGTGGAACGAGCCCATCACGTCGCCCACGACCTTGGCGGATTTCTTGAACGGCCCGCCGGGGTTGAGGCGCAAGAGGTTCATGCCGTGCAGGATGCGGCGGTGGACGGGCTTCAGCCCGTCGCGCGCGTCCGGCAGCGCGCGGTGCATGATGGTGGAGAGCGCGTAGGCGAGGTAGCGCTCCTCCAGCGCGTCGCGCAGGTTGATGCTCTCGACGCCGTCCGGCATCGGATCGACCGGCTTGTTCATGCTGTCCCGTCCCGGGCCGAATCGGGCGACCCCGCCGCCTCGCGGCCGATTGTACCCGATCCGTCGGCGCGGGCGTCCGCGAGGACGCGGGCGTCTGCGAGGACGCGGGACACGAAACGCTCGCGCTCCTCGCAGATCGCCCGCCCCCGCGGCTCGTGCACGTGGGCGTCGAGGAAGTGGGCCGTGAGGCGGAACCCGGCCGAGATCTCGTCCGGGCCTGGATCACGCGGGGGCGCCGCCGCCGTCAGGAAGGCAGGCAGCGCGAGGAGCCGCGACCGGTAGGGCTCGCCCGCCTCCCGGCACACCGCGCGGCCGGTGCGCGGCGACACGTAGAGGAGGTCGTCCGTCCGTCCTGTCACCGCGCAGGCGCGAAGGTCGAGCCCGAAGCCGAGCTCCGTGAGCAGCGTCAGCTCGAAGCCGAGGAAGAGCACGGGCGCGAGGACCGGCTCGTGCAGGTGATCCGCGACCGCGAGCGCCGCCTCGTAGAGCTCGGGATGCGGGTCGCGCTCCGGCAGCAGCCGCAGATGCGCCGCGACCGCCGCGAGGCCCGAGAGCGCGAGGGGCGAGCCGATCAGGCGCGCGGCGCGCGAGAACTCCGATTCCACCACGTAGGTGCCGAGCTGCTCGTCGAGCCTCGCGCGCCAGGTCGCCCGGACCGAGTTGCCGGCCTGGAGCACGGGCCCGAGCCGCCTGGAGCGCCCGCCATGCACGAGGCCGAGATGCCGCCCGTGCGCGCGGGTCATCAGCTCGGCCATCACGGCGGCCTCGCCGTGACCGCGCGTCCCGATCACGATCGCCTCGTCGACCCACTGCACGCGCGTTAACTCTCCCCCATCATCGCGGTGAACGCGCTTAACGATTCGTTGACCATTGCGGACCCGCGGCGATATCGATGGCGGGATATCAGCTTGCAGGTCCGAGGACATGGACACAACCGCCAGAACGGCATGCGACACGACGCTATCGCGATGGCGCCGCGGGCGTGGTCGCGCCCCGCTCGTCGGAGGTCTCGGCTTCGCATTGTCGCTCGGCTGTGCGGCGCTGTCGACGCCCGCCTCGGCCGGAGGCGGCCTGTTCGAGGCCATGCGCAACGCCATGTCCGGTCGCATCACCGAGGTGCGTCCATCCTATGCGGCGCTTCCGCGCGAGCTTGGTCGGGGTGAGTACCCGAGCCGCCGCGAGGTCCCGCGGAACTGGACGCCGATGGGGTCCGGCTTCGTCGAACCCGGCCCCGAGACGCGCGCGCCCCGGCGCAATCCTTCAGGACCGATCACGAGGCGCGCCGTGCCGGGCTTCCATGTGCTCGGCGTCGACACGAAGGTCACCGCAAGCGGCGGTGGCGGGCAGACGATGTGCGTGCGGCTCTGCGACGGCTACGCCTTTCCGCTGGGCCCGCTCTCCTCGCGCGCCGACATCCCGGCGCACCAGGCGGCCTGCGCGTCGTCCTGCCCCGGCGCCACGACCGCGCTGTACCGGTCGTCGAAGCGCTCGCTCGATCCGGCCTCGGCGCGCTCGGTCGCGGATGGCACGCCCTACCTCCAGCTCGCGACCGCCTTCCTGTTCCGCAAGGAGCACGTGGCCTCCTGCTCCTGCCAAGGCCCGGACAACGTGGCGGCGCTGACCCCGATCTTGCGCGACCCGACTTTGAGACGCGGCGACGTCGTGGTGGACGAGCACGGCGACGCCAAGGTGTTCTCGGGCGAGCCCGGGCCGACGCATACGGCGGACGCGTTCCGGGACGTGCGGGGGAGCAAGGTGCTGAGCGCGAAGGCGCAGGATCAGGTGGACGCCGTCATGGGCGTGGCGCAGCGCGAGGCGACCGCACGGGCCTTCGCGCGCGCCCAGCGGGTCGCGTCGGGCGAG
>CAHJXE010000183.1 GCA_903644085.1 Hyphomicrobiales bacterium | reverse complement strand
ATAGCGCCGGCCATCGTCTCTGTATCGTTCGCGGGCCTCAGCCGTCCACATCGTCGCCTCCGCTGGCGACGACAACGCAATCACAGTACCATCAGGTCGAACAGTCTCTGAGAGATGATGTGGCATGAACAGCATCGAACTCGGGGTCTTCGCCGCCGTCGCCAAGGCCGGCAGCGTCGGGCGTGTCGCCGAACGGCTCAACACCGTGCAATCGAACGTGACCCAGAGGGTGCGGGCGCTCGAGGAGCGGCTCGGGGTGCCCCTGTTCCACCGCTCGAAGCGCGGCGTTACCCTCACCACCGCGGGCGCGCGCCTCCTGCCGTACGCGACGCGCGTCGCCGAACTGCTCGAAGAGGCGCGCCTCGTCACCCGCGACGGCGCGGTGCCGGGCGGCGAGCTGCGCATCGGCGCCATGGAGACGGTCGCCGCCTTCCGCCTACCACCAATCCTGGGGGCCTACGCTGCGCTCTATCCGGAGGTGGAGGTCACGCTCGATACAGGACCGACCGAGCATCTCCTTGAGGGGGTGCTTCGTCGCGACATCGACGGGGCCTTCGTGGCCGGCCCCGTCACGCACGCGGACATGCAAGCCACTGAGGTCTTCGACGAAGAGCTGGTCCTGGTGACCTCGCCGCGGGTCGCCTCCGTCGAGGACCTGCGGCGCGACAGCCGGCGCGCGGCAAGATCATCGCGTTCCGCGTCGGGTGCTCCTACCGGCAACGGACGGAGGAGTTCCTCGCGCGCGAGGGCCTGCTCGGCCTCTCCCGCATGGAGATCGGCACCCTGGACGGCATGATCGGCTGCGTCGCGGCGGGCGTCGGCTTCGCCATCCTGCCGCGCGCCGTCGTCGGGGACGCGTCGACGGCCGGGCGCGTGGGCATCCACGCCCTCCCGGCCGAGATCGCGCGGATCACGACCGTCTTCGTTCAGCGCCGGGACACGTTCGTGACGGCGGCGCTGAGGTGCTTCCTGGACTGCGCGACGGGACGAGGCTCGGCAGCCGTCGGAGGGGACGTGGTTGGGGCCGCCTGAGCCGCCAGAGTGGCTCTAGCGCGGCACCTCCGCCGTGAGCGGCGACGCTCCTATCGCGGCCTTGCCATCCGGCCGCAGGCGCCGCGCGATCGCTTGTGCGAAGAACTCGGTCGTGTGGCGGACGCGGACCGGGACGAACCGGCGTTTCGGCCAGACGAGGTTCACGTCCCTGACGCCGCGCACGAACGCGTCGAGGATCGTGACGACGTCCGGCGTCGAGAGGTCTTCGACGAGCGACGCTTCGGTGAAGAAGCCGATCCCGACGCCGGCCAGGACCCCCGCCCGGATCGTTTCGATGCTGTTGGACGACAGGTTGCCCCGGACGGACACGCTGAATGGGCTATCGGGGCCGACGAAGGGCCAGTCCGTCGCCTCGCGGAGTCCGCCGTAGTCTAGGCAGTTGTGGTTTATGAGGTCGGTGGGCGTTTGTGGCATGCCGTGCTTGTCGAAATAGCGGCGAGAGCCGACGCAGACCAGTGGCGTACCCGCAACGCGTCGCACCACGGCGTCGGGTTCGTCGACCGGACCGATCCGGATCGCCAGATCCACCCGGTCCTCAACCATGTCGCGCGTGGTGTCCGACAGCACCACGTCTAGGTCGAGCGCGGGATGGAGAGCCAACAGCTCCGGGATGAGCGGCAGGACGTGCAAGCGCCCGAAGGTCGCGGCCGCGCTGATCCTGACCGGTCCCGAGACCTGGAGCGAACTCTTGGTCATCTCGTTGTCCGCGTCGTCCAACTCCTCGATCATCGACTTGGTGCGATCGAGATAGCGTCGACCGTGGTCGGTGAGCGTCACGCGGCGCGTGCTCCGATTGAACAACGCCACGCCGAGGCGCTTCTCGAGCGCCGCGACGGCCTTGCTGACGGCTGGCTGCGCCAGACCGGTGCGGCGGGCGGCGGCCGAGAACCCCCCGGCTTCCGCGACGGCGACGAAGGCGGTGAGTTCGTGGAAGCGGTCCATAGGATCTATTCTCCTGGAGGATAGATCCTATGGAAACCGAGCTCATTATCCAGGCCCCGGGTGTTCCCCACCTCCTGTGTAGGCAGGAGAGAAGTGCGCCATGCAGATCGATCTCAGGGGCAAGAAGGCCGTCGTGACAGGCTCGACGGCCGGCATCGGCCGGGCGATCGCCGAGGGACTGGCACGGGCCGGTGCGGCGGTCGTCATCAACGGCCGCGGCGAGGAGCGGGTCGACGCCGCGCTGAGGGACATGCGCGCGCTCCTCCCCGAGGCCGACGTCACCGGCATTCCCGCCGATCTGGCGACCCAGGCGGGCGCGGATGACCTCGCGGCCCGGGCAGGAGATGCCGACATCCTGGTCAACAACGTGGGCACGGCCAAGCCGAAGCCCTTCCTGGAACTGACCGACGGCGACTGGCGAGACCTCTTCGAGCTGAACGTGATGAGCGGCGTCAGGATGACCCGTCATCTTCTGCCGGCGATGACGAGGCGCGGCTGGGGACGCGTGGTGTTCGTCAGCAGCGAGTCGGCGCTCGCCATCCCGAAGGAGATGATCGACTACGGAATGACGAAGACGGCGCAGCTCGCGATATCGAGAGGCGTCGCGGAATCGGTCGCCGGTACGGGCGTGACCGTCAACGCCGTCCTTCCCGGCCCGACGAACTCCGAGATCTTGTCGAACTGGATGAAGGCGACGGCGGCGTCCGAGGGGATTCTGCAGGACGAGGCCGAGCAGAACTTCCTGAAAACGATGCGGCCGACCTCGCTGTTGAAGCGGTTCACGACGACCGACGAGGTCGCCAACATGGTCGTCTACCTGTGCTCGGAGCAGGCGTCCGGAACGACCGGGGCCGCCCTGCGCGTGGACGGCGGCGTGCTCAGGCAGATCGCTTAGCCCCGTCCAGAACCCCCGCCAGCACGAGGACAATCGTCATGGCCACACATCAAAACGAGCTGACGAAACCGCGGTCGCCGTCCTACGATCTCACCGGAAAGCGGGTGGTCGTGGTCGGGGGCAAGACGGGCATCGGGCTCGGCATCGCTCAGGCGGCCCACGCGGCGGGAGCGAGCGTGACGGTCGCCAGCCGGCGCTCGGCCCACTCGGCGGACCACCCGGACCTCGCACCCTTCGAGCAGATCAGGCTCGACATCGGCGACGAGGAAGCCGTTCGGGGCGCCTTCGACGCCATCGGCGCTCTGGATCACCTGGTCGTCGCCGCGGGGCCGACCGACGGATCCTGGGGCACCTTCATGGACGACGACATGCGAGGCGTGCGCAGCTACGCCAACAGCAAGTTCCTCGGCTCCTGGGCGTGTGTGCGCTATGCCACTCCCCGGCTTCCGCCGGACGGGTCCATCACCTTCCTCACGGGCGGGATCGCGGCGCGCCCGAAGGTCGGCATGACATCCGTGACTTCGACCTTCGCCGCGGTCGAGGCACTGGGGCGCTCGCTCGCACTGGAACTCGGCCCGATCCGGGTGAACACCATCCGGCCCGGCTTCATCGACACCGACTTCTGGACCATCCTTTCCGAGGCGGATGCCGCCGCCGTCCGCGAGAAGGTGCGAGCGAGGTTCCCGGCGCGCCGCCTCGGCCAGCCGGGTGACGTCGGACACGCCGCAGTGTTCCTGATGACCAATCCCTACGTCACCGGCACCGTGCTCGACGTCACGGGCGGCGAGCATCTCGTGGACTGGGCGTTCTGACCGGCGGCCGCCGCCTCGCGTCTTGGCTTCGTGCAGCAATCCGGACGGGCATCATGGCGCACCGAATCCGCATCCATCGCACCGGCGGCCCCGAGGTCCTGCTGTACGAGGACTACGACGTCGGCGAGCCGGGTCCCGGTCAGGTCCGGCTCGCCCAGGAGGCGGCCGGCGTCAACTTCGTCGACACCCAGTTCCGCGACGGCATCTATGACGCGACGCTGCCGCTGACGCTGGGGGTCGAAGGCGCCGGGATCGTGGACGCCGTCGGGCCGGGCGTCACCGGGTTCGAGGTCGGCGATCGCGTCGCCTACTGGCTGGCGTTCGGCAGTTACGCCGACACGCGCCTCGTCGAGGCCGACAAGCTGGTGAGACTGCCGATCGGCCTATCGAGCGAGCAGGCCGCCGCGAGCTTGACCAAGGGCCTCTCGGCCTGGGCAATGGTCAAGCGCGCCCATGTGGTCCAGCTCGGCGAGACGGTACTCGTCCAGGCCGCCGCCGGCGGCGTCGGCTCGCTCGCCGCGTCATGGGCGCAGGCTCTGGGAGCCAAGGTGATCGCCACCGTCGGCACCCCGGAGAAGGCGGCGTGGCTGCGCGAACGCGGCATCGAGACGGTGCTGGATGCGGGAGACCCCGATCTCGCGGCCAGGGTCTACGCCATGACCGATGGCAGGGGCGCCGATGTCGTGTACGAGTTGATCGGCGCCGCGACCTTCGACAAATCGGTGGCCGCGCTCCGGCCCGGCGGGGATCTCGTGCACTTCGGCAACGCCTCCGGGGCGCCGAGCGTCGACCCTGCGGCCCTCGCCGATCGTTCGATCGTCTACACCAGACCGAACACCGCCGATTTCGTGAACAGCCGCGTCGTCCTGAAGGAGGCGAGCGGCGACCTCTGGTCCGCCTTCGAGACCCGCATCCTCGAGCCTCACCCCGTAACCCGCTATCCGTTGCGCGGGGCCCGGCGCGCGCATGAAGACATCAGGGCCCGTCGTGTCGTCGGGTCCATGATCTTGACCATGTGACGACCGGCGGACTCGCCACGCGAGCCGCGGCGGGTTCTCCAGCGCCCTGCCCCGGGGCGCGCCCTCGACGCCACGAACTCCGGGGCGGTTCGTCCCCGGGCCGCTCGACGGCGAAGGCCGACAGCCGGCAGAGTGCATCAGCGAGGGAGGCCCGAGCGCAGCTCGAGATCGAGGAAGGACAGCATCGCCCGCCAACCCCGCTCGGCGGCGACCGCGTCGAAGACAGGGAAATCCGGCTTCATCCAGCCGTGGGCGGCGGGATAGGTCTCGGCCTCGAACGAGACGTCGCCCTCTCGCAGTGCCGTCTCCAGGCGCCGTGCCATCTCGGGCGAGTAGCTGTCGTCGTCGGTCGCGGCCGCGATGTAGAGCCGCGCCTCGAGCTTCGGCGCGAAACGATGCGGGCTGTCCGGTGCGTCGGTGGCGAGGTTGCCGCCGTGGAAACTCGCCACGGCCGCAAACCGCTCTGGGTGGGTCCCGGCCGCGACGATCGCCATGCCGCCGCCCATGCAGAAGCCGACGGCGCCGACCTTCTGCCCCTCTACGTCGTCGCGCGTGTCGAGGAAGGCGAGCAGTGCCGCCGTGTCCTGCGCCGCCCTCGCGTTGCTGGTCGTCGCCATGAGGGGACCGAGCACCGCGCGAAAGTCACCTTTCAAGACCTCCACGGGATTGAACGGCCCATAGGAGCCGAAGCGATAGAAGAGGTCCGGCACCAGCACGAGGTAGCCCGCATCGGCCAGCCGCTGCGCCATGTCGAACACAGTCGGCCGGATGCCGCCGGCGTCCATGAAGAACACGACGGCGGGCCCGCCCCTCCATCCCTCGGGAGTGACGACGGTCGTCGGGCAGCGGCCATCCGGAGTGCTGATCGTGATGTTCTCGCGGGGCATAGCGTTTTGCCTTGGGAAGTTGGGGATTTCCGCGCTCCGGCGGCGATTGCGCACGTGCTCGCGACAAGTTACATATGCACATATATATTCAGACGCCAACCGGTTCGATGGAGGCGACAGCGCATGAGCCGACACGGGAACGTGCTGTCGACGCCGGGCCACCTGGTCAGCCTCGCGGCCCGAGGCTTCGCTCGCCTCAGCGAGGCGCGACTGAGGCCTCTTGGCTTCGGCGTCGGTCACCTGCCGGTTCTGGTCGCGTTGCGCGACGGGGAGGCCAGCACGCAACGTGATCTCGCGCGCTTCGCACGGATCGAGCAGCCGCCCATGGCGCAGATGCTGGCGCGCATGGAACGAGACGGTCTCATCCGCCGAACGCCGGATCCGGCCGACGGCCGCAGTCAGCGCGTCGTCCTGACGGACACGGCTCTCTCACGCCTGCCGGAGGCTATCGCCGCTTTGTTCCAGGGCAACCGGGATGCCCTGGACGGGTTCACCGAGGCGGAAGTCGAGCAGTTCATCGCCCTTCTCGCCCGACTTCTCGTCAACCTCGACCGGCTCGCCGTCAATGGTCCCGGGCAACGTTGGTCCTCGGTCGTACCGTAACGTCGCATTCGACGTCCGCTTCACGGCATCGAGACCCATTGTCCGAAGTACCATATTGGGTCGACACCGGCGCCCGTAGCTTGGCAGAGAACGTGGCTTCGCACCTAACCGTCGTACGCTCGTCCTGTTCTCCCCTTGGCCGACATGGCCATAGGAGGATGCCACCATGGGACGATCAGAATACGATCCGGGCGCGTAGGGGAACCTGCCTGGAACGCCGGACGGAAGCTCGGGGCCAAGCGGGCCCTCAAGCCGCAACAAGTCTGGGCCATCCGGT
>CAHJXE010000182.1 GCA_903644085.1 Hyphomicrobiales bacterium | reverse complement strand
TCCTCGTCCACGTCGCAGACATGGACGCGCGCGCCCTCCCGGACGAAGGCGCGCGCCACTTCGAGCCCGATGCCGCCGGCGCCCGCCGTGACGAGCACCTTCAGCCCCGCGACGTCCATGTCCATACGGCATCCCCTGTCCAACCGCCGTCATGGCGCGACGCCGCGAAGCGCAGTAGCGGTATCGCCCGACCCATAAGGAAAGAGCTCATGGCCCGCAAAGTCATCATCACCTGCGCGGTGACGGGTGCGATCCACACGCCCTCCATGTCGCCCCACCTGCCGATCACCGCCGAGGAGATCGCCGAGGCGGCGATCGGCGCGGCCGAGGCCGGGGCGGCGATCGTCCACCTGCACGCGCGCGACCCGAAGACCGGCCGCCCCGACCAGTCGCCTGAGGCCTTCACGCCCTTCCTCCAGGTGATCAAGCAGCGCTCGAACTGCGTGGTCAACCTCACGACCGGCGGTGCGCCGACCATGTCGCTGGAGGAGCGGCTGGGCCCGGCGGCGCATTTCAAGCCCGAGGTCGCGTCCCTCAACATGGGGACGATGAATTTCGGCCTCTACCCGATGCTCGCCCGCTTCAAGGAGTTCAAGCACGACTGGGAGCGGCCCTATCTCGAAGGCTCGCACGACCGGATCTTCAAGAACACCTTCGCGGATATCGAGCACATCCTGACGAGCTGCGCCGAGAACGGCACCCGCTTCGAAATCGAGTGCTACGATATCGGGCACCTCTACACGCTCGCGCATTTCGCGGATCGCGGCGTGATCAAGCCGCCCTTCTTCGTGCAGAGCGTGTTCGGCATCCTGGGCGGCATCGGGCCGCATCCGGAGGATGTCGCCCACATGAAGCGCACGGCCGACCGCCTGTTCGGGGATCAGTATCGGTGGTCCGTGCTGGGCGCCGGACGCAACCAGCTCCCTATCGCCGCCATGTCGGCCGCGATGGGCGGCAACGTGCGGGTCGGCCTGGAGGACTCGCTCTGGATCGGCGCGGGCAAGCTCGCCGACTCGAACGCGCAGCAGGTGCGGGCCGTGCGCCAGATCATCGAGGGTCTCGGCCTCGAGGTCGCCTCGCCCGACGAGGCGCGCGAAACGCTCGAGCTGAAAGGCGGCGACCGCGTCGGGTTCTAGCCGGCCCGCCTCCGCGCGATCCCCGACGGCATCACGACCCCCCATGGTGTGGGAGGCACCGAAACCGGACTCCCGCCCCGAAAGCGCCGGGATCGAGCGCGATGGGAGATGTCGCGTCCTCGAGACGCCGCGTCTTCGAGACGCCGCGTCTTGCGGTCGCGTTCCGCGCGACGCTAGAGCTGAACCAGCCACGTCACTCGAGGCTGCTCCAGCGCTGAGAGGCAACCCACGCCCGCACGATGCCCCTTCTCGAACGCTACATCTTCCGGATCGTGCTCGGCGCGTTCCTGGCCTGCCTGACCGGCCTCACGGCCGTCATCTGGATCACGCAGGCGCTGCGGCAGCTCGACGTCATCACCGCGCAGGGCCAGACGATCCTCGTCTTCCTCACCGTGACCGGCCTGTCGCTGCCGACGCTGGTCGCGGTCATCGCGCCCGTCGCGCTGTTCATCGCGTCCCTCTACGGGTTGAGCCGGCTGAACGGCGATTCCGAGCTCATCGTGATGAGCGCCGCCAGCATGTCGCCGCTGCGCGTCATGCGGCCTTTCCTGGCTCTGGGCGCGCTCGTCGCGCTCCTCGTGGGCTTCCTCACCATCACGATCATCCCGGCGAGCTTCCAGGAGCTGCGCGACCTCATCTCGCGCATCCGGGCCGATTTCGTCGCGAACATCGCCCAGGAGGGCCAGTTCACGACGCTCGATAACGGCGTCACCTTCTACTACCGCGAGCGCTCGGGTCCCGCGCTCATCGGCATCTTCCTGCAGGACCGGCGCGAGGAAGGCCGCACCGCCGTCTACCTCGCGGAGCGGGGTCAGGCGGTCGAGCATAACGGCGGCAACTACCTCGTGCTCGAGAACGGGAGCGTGCACCGCCAGCGCCCGAAGACCTCGGATTCCCAGATTGTCGCCTTCGAGCGCTACGCGATCGACCTCTCGGCGCTGAACCAGGAGGCGAGCGAGCTCATCTACAAGCCGCGCGAGCGCTCGACCGGCGACCTCCTCCTGCCCGACCGCAACGAGGGCTACTACAAGATGCAGTCGGGCCGCTTCCGGGCCGAGCTGCACGACCGCCTGACCTCCTGGCTGTTCCCGCTCGCGGTCGTGACGATCGCGTTCGCGGCGCTCGGCGACGCCAAGACCACGCGCCAGGGACGCGGGGTCGCGGTCGCGACCGCGGTCGTGGCGGTCGTGGCCTTGAGGATCGCGATGTTCGCGGCCTCCGGCGCCGTGGTGCGCTCTCCCGGTGCGCTCGCGGCGCTCTACGGGCTGCCGCTCCTCACCATCGTGGGCTCGATCGCGCTCGTCCTCGGCGGCGCGCGGCTGCGGTCGCGGCTCGTCTTGCCGCGCCTGCCCCGTGTCCGGGCCGCGCGGCCGAAACTCGGAGCCGCCTGAGCGCATGTTCATCGGGGCGACGCTCGCGCGCTATCTCTCGATCCGGTTCGTGCGCACCATCATGCTCGTCTTCGGGACGGTGTTCGCGCTGGTCTACACGCTGGATTTCGTCGAGCTCCTGCGGCGCGCGGGCGATGCCGAGGGTGCGGGACCGGCCGTCATGGCGCAGCTCTCGCTCTACCGCACGCCCGCCATCGCCGAGCAGGTCTTCCCCTTCGCGGTCCTGTTCGGCGCGATGGCGACGCTGCTCCAGCTCAGCCGCAAGCTCGAACTCGTGGTCGCGCGCGCGGCCGGCATCTCGGCCTGGCAGTTCCTCCAGCCCGGCATCGCGGTCGCGCTCGGGCTCGGAATCGTCTCGGTCGCGGTCTACAACCCGGTCTCGGCCGGGCTGAAGCAGCAGGCGACGAAGCTCGAAGGCCGCATCTTCGCGCGCCGCGCGAAGGGGCTCGGACCGGACATCTGGGTTCCGCAGAAGAGCGTTGACGGCTCCGCAATCATTCGGGCCGAAGGTGCCGTGGAGGCGACGAGCACGATCACCAACGTGGCGGCGTTCGTCTTCGACACGTCCGGCAAGTTCCTCGAGCGCATTGAGGCGCCCGAGGGCGTGTTGCGGGACGGGTACTGGGAATTCAGGGACGCGCACGTGCTGACGACGGTCGAGGAGCCGCAGATCTACGGCACTTATCTCCTGGCGACGAACCTCGTCCCCAACCAGCTGCGCCAGACCTTCGCGCCGCCGGAATCCGTGCCGTTCTGGAAACTGGACGACACGATCCGCCGCACCGAAAGCGCGGGCTTCGACGCGACGCGCTACCGCCTGCAATACGCGGTCCTCACCGCGCGCCCGCTGCTCTTCGTCGCGATGGTGTTCCTGGCCGCCTCCGTGTCGCTGCGCTTCTTCCGCTTCGGCGGGGTCGCGCGGCTGGTTCTCGGTGGCGTGGTGGCGGGCTTCGTGCTGTATGTGGCGACCGAGATCATGCGCGATCTCGGCAATGCGGGGATCGTGGGTCCTGCGGTCGCGGCCTGGCTGCCCGGAATCGTCGGGAGTTTGCTCGGGACCCTGGCTTTGTTGTACCAGGAAGACGGCTGATGGCCGCCCGGAGACGGACGGACGGCGGAGAGTGTCGATGAAGCGTCGCGCAGGCGCACTCGCGAGTCTGGTCGGCGTGGCGGCGTTCATCGCGGCCGCGCTGCCGACGGCCGTCCACGCGCAAGGCACGCTCAACGACATGATCGCCGGGCGCGCCGGCAAGACCACCGGCAAGGAGCGCCTGCTCGTCGAAGGGCGCGAGATCGTCTACAACAACGACAAGAACACCGTCACGGCGAACGGCGACGTCGAGATGAACTATGGCGGCCGCACCCTCCAGGCGGACCGCGTGATCTACGACCGCAACAGCGGGCGCGTCTTCGCCGAGGGCAATGTCCGGCTGACGGACGCGACCGGCACCGTGACCAACGGCTCCCGATTCGAACTCACGGATGATTTCAAAACAGGGTTTATAGACAGTTTACGCGTCCAGCAGACGACCAAGGACCATCTGGGGCCGGTGACGGCTCGGTTCTCCGCGCCCCGGGCGGAGCGCGTCGAGGGCGAGACCACCACCTTCCTGCGCGGCACCTACACGGCCTGCGAGCCCTGCCGCGAACATCCCGAGCGGCCGCCGCTGTGGCAGGTCAAGGCCGCGCGCATCATCCAGAACAACGAAGAGCACCGGATCTACTACGAGGACGCGGCGATCGAGTTCGCCGGAATCCCAATCGCATATGTCCCATATTTCTACTCGCCGGACCCGTCGGTGCGCCGCGAGACCGGTTTCCTCGCGCCGCACTACATCCATTCGAGCGCGCTCGGCACTGGCGCGTCCATCCCGTATTTCTGGGCGATCGCGCCCGACCGCGACCTGACGCTCCAGCCGACCTTCTACTCGCGCCAGGGCGCGCTGATGCAGGCCGAATATCGCCAGCGGCTCCTCACGGGCGCGTTCAACATCCGGGCGGCGGGCATATTCCAGCAGGACAAGAACGCGTTCCTGGTCTCGCCCTACGGGGCGGGCGACCGGACCGGGCGCGGCGTCATCGAGACGACGGGCCGGTTCAACATCAACGAGCGCTGGGTCACCGGCTGGGACGTCGCGCTCCTCTCCGACAAGTGGTTCCTGCAGAACTACAAGATCCGCAGCCAGACGCTCGCCAGCAACTACGTGCTGCTCGAATCCACATCGCAGCTCTACCTGCGCGGCATGGGCGACCGCTCGTTCTTCGACCTGCGCGGCTTCTACTTCCAGGGCCTCTCCTACGCGGACTGGCAGAAGCAGCTGCCGATCGCCGCGCCGGTTCTCGACTACGACAAGCGCATCGACGGCCCCGCGCCGCTGGGCGGCGAGATCCGGTTCCAGGGCAACTTCACCAACGTGACCCGCTCGGCCGCCCAGTTCCAGCCGACCTTCGTGACCAACCGCGCCTACCCGTACGGAACCATCACCTCGCTCGGGTTCGGGACCGCCGCCTACCAGAGCTGCCTCGTGTTCCAGCGCGGCGCATGCCTCGCCGAGGGCCTGTCGGGCGACTATGCCCGCGTCTCGGCCGAGGCCTCGTGGCGGCGCAACTACATCGACGACGCGGGCCAGGTCTGGACGCCGTTCGCCTACCTGCGCACGGACGGGTTCTTCAACAGCCCGGACACGACGGGCTTCCAGAACGCGCAGATCGGCAACTTCATCACGCCGAACCAGGACGTGGTCGGCCGGGTGACGCCCGCGATCGGGCTCGAATACCGCTACCCGTTCATCGCGGATGCGGGCCGCTTCGGCACGCACACCCTGACGCCGATCGGTCAGATCATCGCGCGACCGAACGAGACGCAGATCGGCCGCCTGCCGAACGAGGATGCGCACAGCCTCGTCTACGACGACACGAACCTGTTCAACTGGGACAAGTTCTCGGGCTACGACCGCGCCGAGGGCGGCGTCCGGGCGAATGTCGGGCTGCAATACAACGTGACGACGCCGTCCGGCTGGAGCGGCAACGCGCTCTTCGGCCAATCCTACCAGGTGGCGGGGCGCAACTCCTTCTCGACCGCCGACATCATCAATACGGGTCTGCAATCGGGGCTCGACACCCGCGTCTCCGATTTCGTTGGACGCGCCCAGGTGACGCCGAACGACAACTACTCGTTCATCGTGCGCAGCCGCTTCGACCACACCACGTTCAACGTGAACAGCTTCGAGGCGCAGGCCGTCGCGAATTTCAAGCCGTACGTCCCGCTGACGACGTCGCTGACCTATGTGCGCTATGACGCGCAGCCCTTGCAGGGCTATCAGCATCGCCGCGAAGGCCTGCAGCCCGGTGCCGCGTTCCAGCTGACCCCGAACTGGTCGGTCGGCGGATCCGTCCTGTTCGACTTCGACCGTTATCTCGAGCAGCGCGACATCTTCACCACGCAGTATCTGGCGAACCTGGTGAAGGGCGGCCAGGCGCTCGCGAACACGACGATCTACAACCGCTCGGACCCCTACAGCATCGCCCAGGCCGGACTGACGCTCGGCTACAAGGACGAGTGCACGACGCTCTCCATCAACTACGCGCTGACGCCCCGGCTCGCCGCGACCGGCGAACGCGAGACCGACAGGACGGTGCTCGTGCGCCTCGAACTGCGCACGCTGGGCCAAGCGGCCTTCTCGCAGACGCTCTCGGCCGGCTCGACATCGGACGGCATCGCGACCCGGTGACGGGTCGCATGTCGGTCGCGGGCCTTCCGCTCGCGCTCACGCAGGGCGACCCGGCCGGGATCGGCCCGGAGATCACGCTGCGCGCCTGGCTCGCCCGGCGCGAGGCGGGTCTCGCGCCCTTCTTCGTCCTCACCGATCCCGATCTTCTCGGCCGGACCGCCAGAACCCTCGGCCTCGACGTGCCGCTCGTCGCGATCACGCCCGAGGAGGCGGCCGTGCGGTTCGACGACGCGCTGCCGGTCGTCGCGGGCCCGCAGCCCGTCGCGGCGGAGCCCGGCAGG
>CAHJXE010000181.1 GCA_903644085.1 Hyphomicrobiales bacterium | reverse complement strand
AATTTTCCGACAAGTCGCGTATTCGAGCCGTCTAAAGAGATCATGGCGCGACGCAGACGTGAGCCCCTCGCATACAAATCCGACGAGCTTGCTCATCGATTAGGAATTTTCATGCCGTAGGTCCGTTTAACCGAAGCTCACCTTGTTTCGATGCAGAACGGCGCGAATGGGAGCTGCCCGGAGCGCGCGTGGATGACCAAGAGCCAGATCGCAGCCGAGATCAGGAAGATCGTCAAGAATCAGCTCGACGATTGCGAACGCGCCATCAAGGCCGGTACGCGCTCGATCGCTCTGTTCGAGCTGGAGGATGCGGCGCGCAAGCTCAAAATCTTGGCGGATCTTCTGGACAAGTGACGGATGCAGCGTCCGCCCCATCCTGGGACAGCGTTAACCCGGCTTTAAGGCTCGCGACGGAAGGATGGGCGGGGGAAGACGGGAGAACGCGATGTCGCTCGAGACTGCTGCGAGATTGCAGGACCTCGAGCTGATGGCGCGTCAGATCTCCACGCAGATCTCCGGTTCCGGGCGCCCGAACGGTTCGCCGGGCATTAGCCCGCTGCGCTCGGCGTCCTGCGGTTCGCGCAACGCCGAGGAGTACATCCTGGCGCTCCGCCGCGGTCTCGACGAGGCCGGCAACCACGCGACGCGTCCATGCCGCCCGCCGAGCCCCAGCTCGTCGCGCGACCTCGGACCGCGCAAGGCCGATGACAGCACCCTCGCGCCCAGGCGCGGGTCGGAGGAGGGGTCGCTGCGTGCCCGCACGGAGCAGCTCCACGGCGAACGCCTGCCCTCGCAGGGAGACGAGCAGACGACGCAGATGCTACTCCAGCGGACCCGAACCCTCCTCAGCGAGACGCGCGACCAGTTGGCGGCGGCGCAGAAGCGGGCCGAGGAGGCGGAGGAATACCTGTCCGCGCTCCACCAGCTCATCCGCCACAATCTCGATTTCAGCCGCACGAACGCCGCAGCGTTAACGCGTCGTTGACCCGCCTCGCGGAGGTTGCGCTCCCGTCTTCACCAGGAGGTAGCGATGACTGACGCGGTTGGCATTCCGGGCGACAGGATCCGTTCGTTCGTGGAACGTGTCGAGCAACTCGAGATCGAGCTCTCCGAGCTGAACGAGCAGAAGAAAGAGGTCTTTGCCGAGGCCAAGGGCGAGGGCTTCGACGTCAAGATCCTGAAAGAGATCATCAAGATCCGCAAGCAGGACAAGGACGAGCGCGACGAACACGAGACGCTGCTCGACGTCTACCTGCGCGCGATGGATGGCGGCGGCGAGCCGGAGATGAAGCAGGCCGCCTGACCGGCCCGGCCTCAGGGCGCCAGATAAGCGGACCCGTCCTGTGCATGCGCGGGGTGGTCCACGTAGCGGCCCCGCGCGGGAACCGCCAGACGCGTGAAGTCGTGCGCGAGATCGTGCAGGGCCCTGTTCATCTCCGGGCCCTGCATGGCGCGGCCGTGCCCCGCGACGACGAGGTCCGGGTTCAGGCCCGCGAGCGTCGTGACCGAGACGCGCGACGCCTCCCAGTCAATGGTGAAGTAGCGCGGCGGCCCGTGCAGCTCGGGACTTTGGAACGCCGTCGCGTAAGCCGATTCCGGTGCCGTGGTCACGAAGGCGTCGCCGACGATCAGCGTTCGATCCGCCTCCCGCCACAGCGAGACGTGCCCCGGCGAGTGTCCTGGCGTGTGAAGCCACCGCCATCCCGGCATTCCGGGCACGCTGCCGTCGGCCGGGAGGGAATGTAGCCGACTCGACACGTCGACCGGCTTCGTCGGGTAGAGCGAGGAAAGGCTGGCCATGAGGCCGCCTCCCACCGAAGGATCGCCCGGCGGGTAGGCGGCCCGACCGCTCAGATACGAATGCTCGATCTCGTGCGCGTAGACCGGCACGTCCCAAGCCTCCGCGAGGTCTTCGAGCGCGCCGACATGGTCGAAGTGGCCGTGCGTCAGGACGATCGCGGACGGGCGGGCGCCTGTCCCGAACCGGGCTTCGGCCGCGCTCACGATGAGCGCCTTCGTGCCGACCACCCCAGCATCGACCAATACCCAACCACGATCCCCCGCGTCGGGCGGACCGGAGAACACGACATTGACCATGACGAGCCGGCGATACGCGAGGTCGTGCGCGACCTCGTGCGTCCCGTCACCCGGGTCCGTCTCGCGTGCCCGGGCTTCCGATCCGAGTTCGACCTGCTGTGTCATCCGCGCGAGTGCCCGATCCCGATGTTTGTCTGAGGCCAAGTCGGGTGCGGATCGACGCGTTCCGGGCTCGGCACTTCCGTTCGGTTCTGGACGCCGAAGGACATGCCGGGCGGGCGTGACAGGCGATCACGCGATCCTCGACGGGACGTGATCGCGCGGACCGGAACGTTCGGGGACAGCTTCGGTTGGCCGGCCACACACGAGACGGAGTACCCGACATGGCCGACAAGGACCTGAACGCCCTCTTCCTGCACCAGCTGAAAGACACCTACTTCGCCGAGAACGCGATCGCGAAGGCGCTGCCGAAGCTCGCCGAGGCCGCGCAGTCGGAGGAGCTCCAGGGCGCGTTCGGCGTGCACCTGAATGAGACCAAGGAGCAGATCAAACGGCTCGATCAGGTCTTCAAGCTGCTCGGCGAGAAGCCCGAGGGCGTCGAGTGCAAGGCGATCAACGGGATCATCGCGGAAGGCGACGAGGTCATCGAGGAGTTCACGGGCGGCGAGGCGATCGACGCAGGCTTGATCTCGGCCGCGCAGGCGATCGAGCATTACGAGATCACGCGCTACGGCACCATGCTCGCCTGGGCGAACCAGCTCGAATTGTCCGAGATCGCAGACCTGCTCAAGGAGACCCTGATCGAGGAGGAGAATACGGACGAGCTTCTCTCGGAGCTCGCCGAGGATGCCGTCAACCAAGTCGCCGCCGCGGCGTGATCGCGAAGGAGGGCCGCCTCGAGCGCGGCCCTCTCTTTCCAAACATCATTCGGTCGGCGTTTTCACCGCCCCGAAGCGTGCCGCCAACGCGTCGCCCACTTGGCGCGTGAAAGCGACCGGGTCGCGTGGCGTGTCTCCGTCCTGCACCCTCGCGAGGTCGAGGAGCATGCCCGCATGCTCGCCCATCTCGGCCCCGGCCTCGGCCTGTTCCGCGAGCGCTCGAATGAGCTGATGGCGTGGGTTGACCTCCAGCACCGGCTGCCCTGCGCCGACATTGCGACCGGCGCGGCGCATCAACCGCTGCATCTGAAGGTCGGGCCCGCTGCCGCCCGCCGAGAGCACCACCGCGCTGTCGACGAGGCGATCCGTCCCGCGCACGTCCGAGACGTCGCCCGAGAGCGCCGTCTTGAGCGCGGCGAGGAGCGCGTCGACCTGCGGCGCGGGCTCGGCGTCCTCGCCCGTGAAGCCCGACAGGTCGACCGACCCTTGAGTCACGCTCTTCAGCGGCTTGTCGTCGAAGCGGCCGAGCTGCTCCGGCCAGAACGCGTCGACATGGTCGGAGAGCAGCAGGACCTCGACGCCCCGGGCGCGAAAACCCTCAAGTTGGGGCGATTTCGCCAGCGCGTCGGGGTCGTACGCCACGAGGTAGTAGATCGTGTCTTGGCCATCCTTCATGCGCGACACGTAATCCGCGAGCGAGGTCCAGCCTTCCATGGCCGAGGAGCGGAAGCGCAGGAGCGGCGCGATCTCGGTCCTGCGCTCGTGGTCCTCGTAGATGCCCTCCTTGATGACGGGCCCGAAGTTCTCCCAGAACTTGGCGTAGTCCTCCGCGTCCTTGGCGCGCGACGTCAGCTCGGAGACCACACGTCCCGTGACCGCGCGCTTGATGCGGGTCAGCACGGGGGTGGCCTGCAGCATCTCGCGCGAGACGTTGAGAGGCAGGTCCTCGGTGTCGACGACGCCTTGCACGAAGCGCAGCCAGCTCGGCAGCAGCCCGGCCTCGTCCGTGATGAACATGCGCCGCACGTGCAGCCGGACCTTGCTCTCGCGCTCGCCCTCGACCGCCGCGAACGGCTTCATGCTCGGGATGAAGAGGAGTGCCGCGAACTCGCTCGTGCCCTCGGCCCGCCAGTGCAGGGTCGCCCAGGGCTTGTCGAAATACATCCCGAGCCCATGATAGAACTCGGCATACTGCTCCTCGGTGACCTCGGATTTCGACTTGCGCCAGAGCGCCGTGCCGCGGTTCGCGCCTTCCTCCTTGCCCTCCGTGACGATCGCGACCGGGACCGTGATGAAGTCGGCCCATTTGCGCACGAGATGGTCGAGCCGGTAGGGTTCCAGGTACTCGTCGGCGTCCGCCTTCATGTGGAGGACGATATCGGTGCCGGCCTCGGGCCTGGTGGCGGGCTCAAGCGTGTAGCTGCCCTGGCCCTCGGACGCCCAGGTCCAGGCCTCGTCCGTGCCGGCGCGGCGGGACGTGACGGTAACGCGGTTCGCCACCATGAAGGCCGAGTAGAAGCCGACGCCGAACTGCCCGATCAGGCTGGGGCGCTCGTCAGGTTTGGCATCGCCGAGCGATTGGCTGAAGGCACGGGTGCCGGAGCGCGCGATGGTGCCGAGGTTCTGGCCCAACTCCTCCTTCGACATGCCGAGGCCGGTATCCGAGATGGTCAGAGTGCGCGCCGTCTTGTCGGGCGCGATGTGGATCTTCGCGTCCTCGGGCGGGGTCAACTCCGAGTGCGTCAACGCCTCGAAGCGCCGGCGATCGGTCGCGTCGGCCGAATTCGCCACGAGTTCGCGCAGGAAGATCTCGCGGTCGGAGTAGAGCGCGTGCACCACGAGATCGAGAAGTCGCCCGACCTCCGCGCCGAATTCGTGCCGCTCGACGGTCTCGCTCACTGTGTTCTCCTGATCTGACGGGAGCGCGATATGGGCCGATGCGCGCGCGAGTTCAACGGTGTCACTGTCCTACAGGAAACTCTGCGGGTCGATATCGACCGCGACCCGGACCGAGCCGCGCGGCTTCTCCGTGCGGGCGAGCCAGTCGCGCAGGTAGGCCTGGAGGTTCACGTCGCGCGCCGTCTTCACCAGTAGCCGGTAGCGGTAGCGGCCGCGGATCATCGCGAGCGGCGCCTCGGCGGGTCCGAGCACCGTGACGCCCGGCGGCGGTTCGGCGGCGCGCGCCAGCGCCCGTCCATGCGCTTCGGCATCGACCTTCGCGGTCGCGGAGACGACGAGCGCCGCCAATCGCCCGAAAGGTGGGAGGCCGGCGGCCTCGCGGGCGGCGGTCTCCTCGCGGTAGAAGCGCTCCGCCTCGCCGGAGAGCAGCGCCGCGATGACCGGGTGCTCGGGCTGGTAGGTCTGGACGAGGGCGCGGCCCGGCTTCGTGCCGCGCCCTGCCCGACCGGTGACCTGCTGGAGGAGCTGAAACGTGCGCTCCGCCGCGCGGGGGTCGCCGGAGGTGAGGCCGATATCCGCGTCGAGCACGCCGACGAGCGTCATGCCCGGGAAGTTGTGGCCCTTGGCGACAAGCTGCGTGCCGATCACGATGTCGGCCTCGCCGGCCGCCACCGCGGCGAGTTCGCGTCGCAGCCGCTCGGCGCCGCCCGGCATGTCGGAGGAGAGCACGATCCGCCGATGGTCGGGAAAGAGTGTCGCGACCTCCTCGGCGATGCGCTCGACCCCCGGCCCGCAGGCGACCAGCGTCTCGACTCCGCCGCAGGCCGGGCAGACTTCCGGCACTCGCTCCGCATGGCCGCAATGATGGCACACGAGCGAGCGCCGAAAGCGGTGCTCGACGAGCCAGGACGAGCAGTTGCGGCAATTGAAGCGGTGGCCGCAGGCTCGGCAAAGCGTCAGCGGCGCATATCCACGGCGATTGAGGAAGAGGAGCGCCTGGTCGCCAGCCTCGACCGTGCGTCGCACCTCCTCGACGAGGGCGGGTGAGAGCCAGCGTCCCGGCTCGGGCGGGTCGCGCCGGAGATCGACGGCCTTGATGTCGGGCAGCGTGCGTCCGCCGAACCGCTCCGGCAGCGCGACCCGTCCGTAGCGCCCCCGCTGGACGTTGACCCGCGTCTCGATGGACGGGGTCGCGGAGGCGAGGATCACCGGGCAGCCTTCCAACCTGCCGCGCACCACGCCCATGTCGCGGGTGTGGTATGAGACGCCGTCCTCCTGCTTGTAGGCGGCCTCGTGCTCCTCATCGATCACGATGAGGCCGAGATCGCGGAAGGGCAGGAACAGCGAGGATCGCGCGCCCGCCACGACCGCGACCTCACCGCTGGCGACGCCCGCCACGATGCGCTCGCGCCGCCGTGCCGCGATCCCCGAATGCCAGGCGGCCGGCCGCGTCCCGAACCGTTCGGCGAAGCGGTCGAGGAAGGCGCCCGTCAGCGCGATCTCGGGCATGAGGATCAGAGATTGCCGCCCCTGACGCAGAGCCTCGGCGATCGCCTCGAAATAGACCTCCGTCTTGCCGGACCCGGTGACCCCGTCGACCAGGATGACGGGCGGGGCCTCGCGCGTCTGTCCGGGCGGCACCGCGCCCGCCGCGGTCGCGATAGCGCCTGTCAGGAGACTCCGGCGCGTGAGCCGCGCCATGTCGCGATCGGCTTGATCTTTCATGCCTCCACCTCTGGTTCAGCCGTTTCGAC
>CAHJXE010000180.1 GCA_903644085.1 Hyphomicrobiales bacterium | reverse complement strand
GAGCGCTTCGCCCGGATGGTCGTCGCCCTCGGCGGTCCGGCCGACCTGCTGGAGCGGCCGGGCGCGCATCTCGTCCGCGCGCCCGTGATCCGCCCGGTCGCCGCGGGGCCGGGCACCGTGGTGGCGATCGACACCCGCGCGCTCGGGCTCGCGGTCGTGGCGCTCGGCGGCGGCCGGACCCGACTGCAGGATCGGATCGACCCCGCGGTCGGGCTGACGGAACTCGCCGGGATCGGCGGAGAACCCGCGCTCCTCGGCATCGTGCACGCGCGGAGCGAGGCCGACGCGGACGCCGCCGAGGCGGCGCTCCGGCGCGCCTACACGGTCGGGGCCGGACCCGTCGCGACACCCGACCTCATTCGGGAGAGGATCGCCCCATGAGCCTGCTCGTCGCCGTCACCGGCTGGGACGCCGCGCCCTGGCTCGACCGCTTCCGCCGTGAGCTGCCGGACCGGGCGATCGTCTCGGCGGACGATCCGTTCGACCGGGGCGAGATCCGCTACGTGGCGTCCTGGAAGCACCGGCCGGGGAGCCTCGCGGACCTGCCGAACCTGAAGATCCTGTTCTCGCTCGGCGCCGGGATCGACCACATGGTGGCGGATGCGGGCCTACCGCCCGTCCCGGTCGTGCGCGTCGTCGATGCCGACCTGACGAACCGCATGAGCGAGTACGTCGTCCTGCACTGCCTCGCGCACTTGCGCGGCACCGAGCACTACGCCGCGCAGCAGCGCGCCGGCATCTGGTTGGAGGACCGTGACGAGCCCGCGGCCCGCGACGTGCGGGTCGGCGTGATGGGGCTCGGCGTCCTGGGCTCGGACGCGGCGCGAAAGCTGGCGCTCATGGGGTTCGACGTCGCGGGCTGGAGCCGCGGCCCGAAGGCGCTGCCCGGCCTCGCGACCTTCTCCGGCGAGGCGGAGCTCGGGGCGTTCCTCGCGCGCACCGACATCCTGGTGGTGCTGCTGCCCCACACGCCGCAGACGGAGCGCATCCTGAACCGCGACCTCTTCGCGAAGCTGGCGCGGGACGGGCGCATCGGCGGGCCGGTGCTCATCAATGCCGGGCGCGGCAAGCTCCAGGTCGAGGCCGACATCCTGTCGTCCCTGGATGACGGGACGCTCCGTGCCGCGACGCTCGACGTGTTCGAGACGGAGCCGCTCCCCGCCGCATCGCGGCTGTGGACGCACCCGCGCGTGACGGTGACGCCGCACAACGCCGCGACGAGCGACCCCGACGCGGTCGCGGCCTCGATCGCCGCCCATATCCGCCGCCACGAGGCCGGTGAGCCGCTGCGCGACGCGGTGGATCTCGAGGTCGGCTACTAGTCCCGGCGCCAGGTCAGGTCGACCGGCTGTGCCCTGTCGCGCCGGCCGCACGACCGCCATGAGCCCCGACCCCGCGATAGATCAGCCACGTGGCGACGAGCCCGCACGCGCCCCCGACCGCGAGCCAGATGCCGGGTGCGGCGGGATTGCCGGTCTCCCGGATGAGCCAGGTCGAGATCAGCGGCGTGAAGCCGCCGAACACCGCGGTCGCGAGCGCGTAGGCAAGCGAGAAGCCGGTCGTGCGGACCTCGGCCGGCACGATCTCGGTCAACGCCACCACCATCGCGCCGTTGTAGCTGCCGTAGAGGAACGAGAGCCACAGCAGCACGACCAGCATGTTGCCGAAGGACGCGTGCCCGACGAGCCAGGCGAGCGCCGGATAGGCGGTCACGAGCGTCAGCGCCGAGAACACGAGGAGGAGCGGCCGGCGTCCGATCCGGTCCGAGAGCGCCCCCATGACGGGCAGCCAGACCAGGTTCGACAAGGCCGTCAGGAAGGTCACGACGAGGCTGTCGGTCTCGGACAGCTTGAGGACGTTCTTCCCGAAGGTCGGCGTGTAGACGGTGATCGTGTAGAACGACACGGTGGTCATCGCGACCATCAGCATGCCGAGCACGACGATCACCCAGTTCTGCCCGAGCGTCCTGAAGACCTCGCCCGCGGAGGGACGGTGGGTGCGCGCCAGGAACGCCTCCGTCTCCTGGAGGGAGCTGCGGATGTAGAACAGGAACGGCACGATCGCGCAGCCGATGAAGAACGGGATGCGCCAGCCCCAGCCCGCGAGGTCGGCGGGCGTCAGCCCGGTGTTGAGCGCGTAGCCGAGGATGGCCGCGACCATCACGGCGACCTGCTGGCTGCCCGATTGCCAGGACACGTAGAAACCCTTGTGCCCGGGGGTCGCCATCTCGGCGAGGTAGACCGACACGCCGCCGAGTTCGACCCCGGCCGAGAAGCCCTGGAGCAGCCGCCCGACCAGCACGAGCGCGGGCGCGAGGAGCCCGATCGTCGCGTAGCCCGGCACGAACGCGATGAGGATCGTGCCCATCGCCATGATGGTCAGCGTCACGATGAGGCCGAGCCGTCGTCCGACGCGGTCCACGTAGGCGCCGAGCAGCACCGCGCCGAGCGGCCGCATCAGGAAGCCCGCCCCGAACGTCGCGAAGGTGAGCATCAGCGAGACGAAGTCGTTGCCCGCGGGGAAGAAGGCGCGCGAGATGTCGTTCGCGTAAAAGCCGAACAGGAAGAAGTCGAACATCTCCAGGAAGTTGCCGCTGGTGACGCGCAACACGGTCGCGACCTTCGAGGCCGATCCCTCGCTCTCAGCATACGCCGCCATGCCGCTTCCTCCCCGTGAGCCGCCCCGAGATGTAGCGGTCGATGCGCATCGGCGCTAGATTCGGGTGAACGCGCCGGGCGAGCGCGCGCCGGGAGGAACACGATGCCGAACAGGATGTCGAAGGGAGCTCTCGGAGCCGCGGTCCTCGCCTTGCTGATCTGCGGGACCGGGGCCGACGCGGCCGACGTGACGGTGATGAGCTCGGGCGGGCTCACGGCCGCCTTCCAGGCCGTGGTGCCGGGCTACGAGGCGGCGACGGGCAACCACGTGACGCTCGTGCTCGGGCCGTCGATGGGCACGTCGCCCGACGCGATCCCGTACCGGCTCGCACACGGGCAGAACGCGGACGTCGTCCTCATGGTGGGGGCGGCTTTGGGCGATCTCGTGGGCAAGGGCGTCGTCGAGCCGTCGAGCCGCGTCGACGTCGCGAACTCGAAGATCGGGCTCGCGGTCAAGGCCGGCGCGCCGGTGCCCGACATCTCGACCCCGGACGCGTTCAAGCGCGCGCTGCTCGCCGCGAAGTCCGTCGCCTACTCGGACAGCGCGAGCGGCGTCTACGTCGAGCGCGCGATGTACGCGAAGCTCGGGATCGAACCCGAGATGAAGCCGAAGAGCCGCATGATCGTGGCCGAGCGGGTCGGCAACGTGGTCGCGCGTGGCGAGGCGGAGATCGGCCTCCAACAGGTCGCGGAGCTCTTGCCGATCGCGGGCATAACCTACGTGGGCGAGATCCCGGACGCCGCCCAGGACGTCACCCTGTTCTCGGCCGGCATCCCGAAATCCGCCGGAGACAAGACCCTGGCGGAGGGGCTCATCGCCTACCTGACGTCGGGTGCCGCGCGGCCGATCCTCGTCAGGACGGGGCTGTCGCCCATCGTGAAGGGGCCGTGAGCGAGGGCCTCACGCCACCTTCAGGTGCTTGAACATGTGGGCGCGCGCCTCGTCGTCCATCGCGGGCTTGAAAACCGGGTTGTGCTTCACCCGGAACGCCTCGACGGCCGCCGCGGCCGGCCGGGCCGAGATCTCGTCGAACAGGCGCTTGAGGTTCGGGAACTTGCCCCAGGCCTCGTCGCCGAGGATGAAGGGCACCATGCGGGCCCAGCCCCACACCGCCATGTCGACGATGGAATAGGCCTCGCCCACGATGTAGCTGCGCGACCCGAGCCGCGCGTCCAGGATGGCGTAATGGCGCTCCGCCTCGTACTGGTAACGCGCGTGGGCGTAGGGCACGGGTTCCGGCGCGAAGTGCTTGAAATGCACGGCCTGCCCCGAGAACGGCCCGATCCCGGTCGCCACGAACATCAGCCAGGAGAGCAGCTCGGCGCGATGCTTCGGATCGGTCGGCGGCAGGAAGCGCCCGGTCTTCTCCGCGAGATAGAGCAGGATCGCGTTCGAATCGAAGACCGTCGCGCCGTCGTCGTCGATCGTCGGCACCTTGCCGTTCGGGTTCATCGCCAGGTAGTCGGGCGCGAACTGCTGGCCCGCGCGGGCGTCGACCGGGATCGCCTCGTAGGGCAGCCCCGCTTCTTCGAGGAAGAGCGCGACCTTCATCGGGTTCGGCGACAGGTTAAAGTAGAACTTGAGCATCGCGGCGTCTCCTCGGGGACGAGGTATGAGGCCGCCCAGCTCCCAGGGCAAGCCAGCTCCCAGGGCAAGCCAGCTCCCAGGGCAAGCCAGCTCCCAGGGCAAGCCAGCTCCCAGGGCAAGCCGCGCCGGGCAGGCCGACTCAGTTGCCGGGCGGCACCTCGGGCGTGGCGTCCGCCGGGCTGGCGGACGCGGCCCCGCCCTTGCGGGCGCGCCGTCCCTCGATCTCCGCGACCCGGGTGCGCAGCGCATCGTTGTCGGCCTTGAGCGAGGAGACCATGTCGCGCAGCACCTCGACCTCCTCGCGCGTCGCGACGTCCATGTCGCGCAGCATCCGCTCGATCTGCGCCTTCACGACCGTCTCGATCTCGCGGCGCACACCCTGCGCGGCGCCGGTCGCGTCCGTCACGAGCTTGGCGAAATCGTCGAAGATGCGGTTCGTGGCCATCGGGTCGGTCCTGCGCTGTCCCGCGGCGCGCGGGCGACTCGTCTGCCGCTCACATGGGGCGAATGGCCCGCAGCGGCAACAGGCCGGAGCCCTCGGCGAGGCTTGACGCGCGGCGGCGGCGCGGCGCAAAGCGCGGCCATTCTTCGCCGGACACGATCTCATGCCGCTCCTCGTGATCCCGTTCCCCCATATCGATCCGGTGGCGATCGCGCTCGGACCCTTCGCGATCCGCTGGTACGCGCTCGCCTACGTGGCGGGCATCGTGGGCGGCTGGTGGCTGTCGCGCCGGCTCGCGGCCGCGCCCGCCCTCTGGGGCCTGACCCGCCGCCCGACGGAGACCGACATGGACGACCAGATCGTCTGGATCGCGCTCGGCATCGTGCTCGGGGGCCGGGTCGGCTACGTGCTGTTCTACAATCTCGAGAGCTACATCGCGCATCCGGCCGAGATCTTCACCATCTGGCGCGGCGGGATGTCGTTCCACGGCGGGTTCCTGGGCACGATCCTGGCGATCTGGCTCTTCGCCCGGGCGCGCGGCCTGAACTTCCTCGCCATGCTCGACGTCGCGGCGGTCGTCACCCCGATCGGGCTGTTCACCGGGCGGCTCGCGAATTTCGTCAACGGCGAGCTCTGGGGTCGCGTCGCCGGGCCGGACGTCCCCTGGGCGGTCGTGTTCCCGATGGGCGGCCCGGAGGCGCGCCACCCGAGCCAGCTCTACGAGGCCTTTGCGGAGGGCATCCTGCTCTTCACTCTCCTGGCTTTCGTGGTGAGCCGTGTCGGCTTCCGGCGGCCGGGCATCGTGGGGGGCACGTTCGTACTCGGCTACGCGATCGCGCGGATCTGCTGCGAGTTCTTCCGCGAGCCCGACGCGCAGCTCGGCTTCCTGACGGGCGGCGCCACGATGGGGCAGATCCTGTCCGTCCCGATGGCGATCGTCGGGGCGGCGATCGTCGTGGTGGCGGCGCGCGGCTGGACGCGGCCCCGGCCCGCGACCGAGATCGCCAACGCGTGACACCGCTCTCGGCGGAGCTGCGCGAGTTGATCGCCGCCGAGGGGCCGATCGGCGTCGCGCGCTACATGGCGCTGGCGCTCGGGCACCCCCGCCACGGCTATTACATGACGCGGGATCCGCTCGGGGCCGCGGGCGATTTCACGACCGCGCCCGAGATCAGCCAGATGTTCGGCGAGATGATCGGCCTGTGGGCCGCCGAGACCTGGCGGCTGATGGGCGAGCCCGGGACGATCCGCCTCGTCGAGTTCGGCCCCGGCCGCGGCACCCTGTTGGCGGACGCGCTGCGGGCCGGCTGCGCCCTGCCGGCCTTCCGCGAGGCGATCGACGTCCACTTGGTGGAGACGAGCCCGGTCCTGGCGGACGCGCAGCGCGCGACCCTCGCGGCCTGCGGCCGGCCGGTCGCATGGCACGCTCGTCCCGAGGACGTGCCGGGCGGGCCCGCGATCGTGATCGCGAACGAGTTCCTGGACGCGCTGCCGATCCGGCAATTCGAGCGCCGCGAGCGCGGCTGGCACGAGCGTCTCGTGGGCCTCGAGCCCGACGGCACCCTCGCGTTCGGGCTCGCGCCCGAGCCGGAGGCCGCTCTGCCGTCGGGCGGCGGTGCCGGCGACGTGCTGGAGACCGGGGAGGCCGCGTCGGCCGTGACGCGGCATCTGGCCGAGCGGCTGGTCCGCGAGGGCGGGGCGGCGCTCCTCGTGGATTACGGGCACGACCGGTCGGGGTTCGGCGACACGCTTCAGGCGGTGCGCCGCCACGCGTTCGCGGACCCGCTGGCGGATCCCGGTGAGGCCGACCTCACGGCGCATGTCGATTTCGCCGCCCTGGCGCGGATCGCCGCCAGCACCGGGGCGCTCGCGCACGGGCCGGTCACGCAGGGTGCCTTCCTGTCCGGGCTCGGCATCGCGGCGCGCGCCGAGCGGCTCGGGCGTAGCGCCGGCCCGGAT
>CAHJXE010000179.1 GCA_903644085.1 Hyphomicrobiales bacterium | reverse complement strand
GACGGCATGGCGGCGGTGACGGGAGCCGTAGGGGCGGGATCGGCCGCGATCCGAGCGGGTGCCGGGACGCCGGATGACGGGTCGGTCGGAGCGGAAGCCGGGCGGGCGAACACGGACGTCCCGCGCTCCACCTCGGTGAAGCCCGTCACGTTCGGACGCGCCGCCGGCCCGTTCCCGACCCGATCCTCGGGCCGCGATTGCAGGTCGATCAGGGTCTCGTCGTAATCGAAGCTCGGCATCGCGGAGCGACGCAGCGGCGTCCCATCCTGCGACAGCGCTGGCGTCTGCGCGACGGCCTTGCCGCCGACCACCATCGTCCCGGCCGGCGCGAGCGCCGCGAAACCCAAACCGAGGAGCCAAACGGCCCGCCGCGCGCCCATGCTGTCAGCCTTCATCACACGTGACACGTGGCGGCGGCTTGTCGGCCGCGACCGCACCCGGCGCAAGGACCGGGATGCAACACTCGCCCATCGGGTTAGGCCGCCTCCTCGGCGCCCTCCTCCAGACCGAGTTCCTTCAGCTTGCGGTAGAGCGTCGAGCGACCGATCCCGAGCCGTCGCGAGACCTCGGACATGTGGCCGCGGTAGTGGCCGAGCGCGAAGCGGATGATCTCGCCTTCGAGTGATTCGAGCCGCTTCACCTCGCCCGCCTCGTCGACGAGCGAGGTCGCGTGCGGGTCCCGGACCTCGACCCGGACGATCTCGCGCACCGGCGCGGCCGCGTTGGGCGCGGAACTCGGCGGGGCGGCCGGGATGCGAACGTCGTAGCCCGCGACCTGATGGGCGATCTGCGGGAACTCCGCGACCGTCAGCTCGTCGCCGTCCGCCAGCACGACGGCGCGGAACATGGCGTTCTCGAGCTGGCGCACGTTGCCCGGCCAATCGTAATGCGAGATCAGCGACAAGGCCTCCGCCGATAGGCCGCGCAGGCGCTTGCCCTCCTCGGCGGCGATCCGCGACAGGAACGAGCGCGCGAGCTCCGGGATGTCCTCGCGCCGCGCGCGCAGCGGCGGCAGCGTCATCGGGAACACGTTGACGCGATAGTAGAGGTCCTCGCGGAAGCGCCCTTCCTTGACCATGTCGAGCAGGCTGCGGTTCGTCGCCGTGATGAGCCGGATGTCGACCCGCACCGGGCGCTTGGCGCCGACCGGGTCGACCTCCCCCTCCTGGATCGCGCGCAAGAGCTTCACCTGGGCGGATTGCGGCAACTCGCCGATCTCGTCGAGGAAGAGCGTGCCGCCCGACGCCTCGACGAACTTGCCCGCGTGCTTCTCGGTCGCGCCCGTGAAGGCGCCCTTCTCGTGGCCGAACAGGGTCGACTCGACGAGGTTCTCCGGGATCGCGCCGCAATTCACCGTCACGAAGGGCCGACCTTTGCGCTCGCCCGAGCCCTGGATCGCGCGCGCGAGGACCTCCTTGCCGACGCCCGATTCGCCCTCGATCAGCACCGGGATGGACGATTTCGCGGCCCGCTCCGCCAGTCGGATGACGCGCGCCATGTCGGGCGAGCGGGTCGCGAGGTCGCGGAAGGAGAGCGTGCCGTCGACGCGGCGCCGCATGCGCCGGACCTCGTTCTCGAGCGAGCCCAGCCGCAGCGCGTTCTTGATCGACACCTGGAGGCGCTCGGCCCCGACCGGCTTCACGACGAAATCGACTGCGCCCGCCCGCATGGCGTTGACCACGGTCTCGATCGAGCCGTTCGCGGTCTGCACGATGGTCGGCACCGCGATGCCGGCCTCGCGCAGGGCCTCCAGCACGCCGTAGCCGTCGAGCTCGGGCATCATGAGGTCGAGGATGAGGACGTCCACCGCCTCGCCGGCCCGCAGGAGGGCGAGCCCCGCGGCGCCGCTCTCGGCCAGGATCGTCGCGTAGCCGAACCGGCGCACCGTCGCCTCGAGCAGGCGGCGCTGCACGGGGTCGTCGTCGACGATGAGAACGGTCTGTGACATCAGGCTCGCGGGCGTCCGGACCGGTCTCGGTGTTCGCGCACCTTGGCGTCAGAACGGTAAAGCCGCACTTAACCGGACTGTCCGATATCGGATCGTCGGCGGCGTTGATCCCGCGGCCCGGTCCCCCGATATAGCGGTCTCGCTCCCACGAGAAGGATCGCCGCCGCATGTTCCCGGCCGTCACGTTCGCGCGCCTGCCCGCTCGCGCTCCGCACCCCCGAACGGCCGATGCGGCGGCGGCCCAGGCCGAGATCGGCATCCTGCCCGAATGGGACCTGTCGGACCTTTATCCGGGGATGGGGAGCGAGCTCTTCCTTCAGGATCTCGCGCGGGCCGAGGCCGAGTGCCGCGCCTTCGCGGAGAGCTGGCGTGGCCGCCTCGACGAACTCGCGCGGGGCGGATCGGCGGCGCTGGCCGAGGTCGTGGTCGCCTACGAGGCGATCGAGGACCGGCTCGGCCGGCTGATGTCGTATGCGGGGCTGATCTACTCCGGCGATACGACGGACGCGCACCGCGCCAAGTTCTACGGCGACACGCAGGAGCGGCTGACCTCGGCCTCGAGCGACCTCCTGTTCTTCACTCTGGAGCTCAACCGGGTCGAGGACGCGGTGATCGACGCGGCACTCGCGGACGGGCCGCTCGCCCGCTACCGGCCCTGGATCGAGGACCTGCGCCGCGACAAGCCCTACCAGCTCGAGGATCGGATCGAGCAGCTCTTCCACGAGAAGTCCGTCACGGGACGCGGCGCCTGGAACCGCCTCTTCGACGAGACGATGGCCGGGCTCCGCTTCAAGATCCGCGGCGAAGACCTCGCGATCGAGCCCGCGCTGAACAAGCTCCAGGACAGCGACGGGGCGCTGCGCCGGGAGGCCGCGGAGGCTTTGGGCGTCGTGTTTCGGGCGAACCTGCGCACCTTCGCGCTCATCACGAACACGCTGTCCAAAGACAAGGAGATCTCCGACCGGTGGCGCGGCTTCGAGGACGTGGCGGATTCGCGCCACCTCGCGAACCGCGTCGAGCGCGAGGTCGTGGACGCCCTCGTGGCGGCGGTGACGGAGGCCTATCCGCGCCTGTCGCACCGCTACTACGCGCTGAAGGCGCGCTGGTTCGGGCGCGACGCGCTCGACTTCTGGGACCGCAACGCGCCGCTCCCCAAAGTCGACCAGCGCACCATCCCGTGGGGCGAGGCGCGCGACACGGTGCTCGACGCCTATGCGGGCTTCGCGCCGAAGATGGCGGACATCGCGCGGCGCTTCTTCGACGAGCGCTGGATCGACGCGCCGGTCAGGCCCGGCAAGGCGCCCGGCGCCTTCGCGCACCCGACCGTCCCGTCCGCGCATCCCTACGTGCTGCTGAATTACCAGGGCAAGCCGCGCGACGTGATGACCCTCGCGCACGAGCTCGGCCACGGCGTGCACCAGGTCATGGCCGCCCCGAACGGCGCCTTGATGGCCCCGACGCCGCTGACGCTCGCCGAGACCGCGAGCGTGTTCGGCGAGATGCTGACCTTCCGGCGTCTGCTGGCGCACACGACGGACACACGTCAGCGCCGCGCCATGCTGGCCGCCAAGGTCGAGGACATGATCAACACGGTGGTGCGCCAGATCGCGTTCTACGCCTTCGAGCGCAAGCTGCACCTGGAACGCCGCAAGGGCGAGCTCACGCCCGACGAGATCTGCGCGACCTGGATGTCGGTCCAGTCGGAAAGCCTCGGGCCGTCGATCCGGCTCGGGCCCGGCTACGAGACCTACTGGACCTACATCCCGCACTTCATCCACTCGCCCTTCTACGTCTACGCCTACGCGTTCGGGGACTGCCTCGTGAACTCGCTCTACGGCGTCTACGAGCGCGCGCAGGAGGGGTTCGCCGAGCGCTACTTCGCGCTACTCTCGGCCGGCGGCACCAAGCCCTACGCGGAGCTCCTCGCGCCCTTCGGGCTCGACGCCAAGGACCCGGGCTTCTGGCAGATCGGGCTCTCGATGATCGAGGGCATGATCGCGGAGCTGGAGGGCATGGAGGGATAAGGTCTGTGCAACTGACACGGCGTCTGTTATACAGAACGTATAACGGAGAGCGGTGATGGGCGAGCTACCGGTCGAGGAAGGCTTCACGCTGAACGTGCGTAAGATCGGCAATTCGATCGGGGTTATCCTGCCAAAGGAGTTGCTGCACCGGCTGCGGTTGCAGGAAGGCGACGTCCTCCATGTGGTCGAGGAAACCGACCGAGGTATGAGGCTGAGCCCTTACGATCCCAAGCACGCCGAGGCGATGAGCCTCGCGCGCAAGGCTTTCCGGGACTACGCGGATACCTACCGCGAACTCGCGAAGTGAGCGAGCCGCGCTGGCTCGATGCGCGGATCATCCTCGACCTGCATGACGAGCAGCTCTCGATATTCGGCGGCGGAAGCGGCGTTCGCGATGCCGGGCTGCTCGATTCCGCCCTGGATCGTTCGCGAAACAAGTGGGCCTATGGCGAAGAGGACCTCACCGTGCTCGCCGCCGCGTACGGGTTCGGCATCTCGCGCAATCACCCCTTCATGGACGGCAACAAGCGGACTGCGTTCACGGCGATCATCGTGTTTCTCGGCCTGAACGGCCTTTCCTTGCGACCATCGCTGGCCGACGCCACAGCGGCCATGCTCGCCCTCGCGGCGGGCGAACTCGACGAGGAGGGGCTGGCGCGCTGGATCCGGGACAACGTCCGCGCCTGAGCGGCGGCGCCCGGACGTTTTGTCCCGCGCGCTCACCTCCCGTGACGCCTCTCGGCTGCCCATCTAGGAGCCAAGCTCAACGCCGCAGGACCGCATGACCGAACTCGACCGCGAAGCCAACCGCTTCTCCGCCCGTGCCGCGCGCTACGCGAAGGTCGGGGCCAATGTGGGCGGGGTCGCGGCGAAGATCGCCGGTCAGCGCCTGTTCGGCCGTGGGGGCGACGCCTCGAATGCCGCCGCGCTGGCCTCGGCGCTGGGCGGGCTCAAGGGCCCGATCATGAAGGTCGCGCAGCTCCTCTCGACGGTGCCGGACCTCGTGCCGCCGGAATACGCCGCCGAACTGTCGAAGCTGCAGAGCGAGGCGCCGCCCATGGGCGCGGCCTTCGTGACGCGCCGCATGATGAGCGAACTCGGGGCCGATTGGCGCTCGCGCTTCGGCTCGTTCGACCTCAAGCCCGCGGCCGCGGCCTCCCTCGGGCAGGTCCACCGCGCGACCACGAAGGACGGCGAGGCGCTCGCCTGCAAGCTCCAATATCCGGACATGCAATCGGCCGTCGAGGCGGACCTGAAGCAGCTCGACTTCGCGTTCGCGCTGCACAGGCGCTTCGAGCCGATCATTGACACCCGCGAGATCGCGCAGGAGATCAGCGCGCGGCTGCGCGAGGAGCTCGACTACGAGCATGAGGCGAAGAACGCCGCCCTCTACGCGGGCGTGCTGGCGGGCACGCCCGAGGTGCGCGTGCCGGGCGTCCACCCGGACCTCTCGACGCGCCGGCTGCTCACGCTATCCTGGCTCGAGGGCGAGAAGATCCTCAACTTCAAGGGTGCGTCCGTCGAGATCCGCAACCGGCTCGCGGTCGCGATGTTCAAGGCCTGGTGGCATCCGGTGGCGGAGATCGGCGTCATCCACGGCGATCCGCATCTCGGCAACTACACTGTGTTCTCGGAAGGCGGCGAGCCGCGGGGCATCAACCTCCTCGATTACGGCTGCATCCGCATCTTCCCGCCCTCGTTCCTGGCGGGCGTGGTCGACCTCTATTACGGGCTGCTGCACGACGAGCGCGACCGGGTCGTGCACGCCTACGAGACGTGGGGCTTCAAGAATCTCACGACCGACCTCATCGATACGCTGAACATTTGGGCGCGCTTCATCTACGGGCCGCTGCTCGAAGATCGCGTGCGCACCATCGCGGACGGCGTGAAGCCCGGCGAGTACGGGCGCCGGCAGGCCTTCGAGGTGCATCAGGCGTTGAAGCGCAAGGGACCGGTCACGGTGCCGCGCGAGTTCGTGTTCATGGACCGTGCCGCGGTCGGGCTCGGGGCCGTGTTCCTGCACCTCGACGCGGAACTGAACTTTCATCGGATGTTCCAGGAGCAGATCGAGGGCTTCTCGCTCGACGCGATCTCCGCCCGGCAGGGCGCGGCGCTCGCGGCCGCGGGGCTCTCGCCTGCGGCTTGAGTGTCGCCGTTGCGGGATCACGGCGCATCCGCTAGATCGCGGACCAGATTTGCACGAGGATCGGCAATGGCTGAGAGCGGCGGGACGTCGACGGATAGCGCCTATCATCCGGACATGGACGAGGAAGCGCACGAGACGACCTATGTGAGCTTCACCCACTTCGCGACCGTCGGGGCCGTGTTCGTCGTCTCGTGCGTGGTCGCGCTCGCGGTGGGCGGCGTCAAGCACGCGTGGGTGTCGTCGCTGGTGATGATCCTCCTCAACATCGTCACGACCTTCATCGGGCTGAGCTCGCCGCGCCTCGCGTGGCGGCCCCCGGCCGTGGTGCTCGGCCTGCTCCTCCTGATGATGGTCTTCTACTGAGCGTCACGAGACGCTGACGCTCGGTGGAGAGGAATATGATGCGGATCGCGGTTCTGTCCGACGCGTCCCCCGAGACCCGGGTGGCCGCGACACCGGAGACGGTCAAGAAATACAAGGCGCTGGGCGCCGACGTGGTGGTCCAGGCGGGGGCCGGCGTCGCGGCCGGCGTGCCCGACGCCGAGTTCACGGCCGCAGGCGCGACGGTCGCGGGCAGC
>CAHJXE010000178.1 GCA_903644085.1 Hyphomicrobiales bacterium | reverse complement strand
GCCGCGACCGCGAGACCGATGTAATGCGGGGCGCCGCATTTGAGCCAGCGCTGCACGCTGGTCGGCGAGACGTGGAGCGTCGCGGCGGCCTGACGGATGGAGAGCCGGTTCGCCTGCATCCAGGTCCGGAGGGTCTCGGGCTTCATTCTCGCGACTCCTCGTCCCAGTGGCTTCATCGATGACCACGGACCGACATGCGGTCGTGCATGCCCACGCCGTAACATAGCTGATACGTTCTGGCAGCGCGACGGGCGCGCGATCTTGCACCATTGTCCGGCCGCTACGCCGTCGCGGTCAGCGCCAGCCAGTGCCTGACCCGCGCGTCGGGATCGGTCGCGCCCGTGACGTCGCTGACGACCGCGATCGAATCGGCGCCCGCCGCGAACACGCCGGGCGCGCGCTCCAGCGTGATGCCGCCGATCGCCACGAGCCGGATCGTGCCGACGCGGCGCTTCCACACGCCGATGCGGTCGAGGCCCTGCGGGTCGAAGCGCATCGATTTCAGCGTGGTGAAGTAGATTGGCCCGAGCGCGATGTAATCCGGCCGGGCGGCGAGCGCCGTCTCCAGCTCCGCTTCGTCGTGGGTCGAGATGCCGAGCGTCAGCCCGGCCGCGCGGATCGCCGGGAGGTCGGCGTCGGCCAGGTCCTCTTGGCCCAGATGCAGGTGCTCGGCCCCCGTGGCGATCGCGGCCCGCCAGTAATCGTTGACCACGAGGCGGGTCGATGTCGCCCGCGTGATCGCCAGCGCGTCGCGGACCAGCGCTTCGGCCGCTTCGGCGTCGAGGTCCTTGGCGCGCAGCTGCACCGTCCCGACGCCGAGCCCGACGAGGCGGCGCACCCAGCCCGGCGTGTCGACGATCGGGTAGAAGCGGTCCGGATAGCTCATTCGGCCGCCCCGACATGCCAGAACGGCGTACCGACGACCGGCGTCGAGGGGGACGCGAAGTCGCGCGCGCCCATCAGGCCGGATTCGTGCGCGAGCCGCCCGGCCTCGACCGCGAGCGCGAAGGCGCGCGCCATGGGGACGGGATCGTCCGCCCTGGCGATTGCCGTGTTCAGGAGCACGCCGTCGTAGCCGAGCTCCATCGCGTCGGCCGCGTGCGAGGGCGCGCCGAGCCCCGCGTCCACGATGAGGGTCACGTCGGGGAAGCGCGCCCGCAGCGTGCGCAGGCCTGCGCGGTTCACGATGCCCTGGCCGGAGCCGATCGGCGAGGCCCAGGGCATCACGACCCGGCAGCCCGCCTCGACCAGTCGGCCGACGACGCTGAGGTCCTCGGTGCAGTAGGGGAACACCTCGAACCCGTCCCGCGTCAGCCTCGCCGCGGCCTCGACCAGCCCGACGACGTCCGGCTGCAGCGTCTCGTCGTCGCCGATGACTTCGAGCTTGATCCAGGGCGTGTCGAAGAGCTCGCGCGCGAGCTCGGCCGTGCGCACCGCATCCTCGACGGTGCGGCAGCCGGCGGTGTTCGGCAGCACCTTCACGCCGAGCGCGCGGATGATGCGCCAGAAAGCGTCGCCCGCCGCGCCGCCCGCCGCCTCGCGGCGCAGCGACACCGTCACGATCTCGGCGCCCGAGGCCTCGATCGCGGCCTTCATCACGGCGGGCGACGAGTAGAGCGCCGTCCCGACGAGGAGCCGCGAGGCGACCTCCTGATCATACAGCTTCACCTCAACCTCCAGAGCTTCACCTCAGCCCCCCTGCCGCGGGGTCACGATCTCGACCGCGTCGCCTTCCCGGATCGGCGTCTCGCCCCAGGCGGCGCGGCGGACCACGCGCGTGTTCAGCGCGACCGCCACGAAGCCGCCCTCGTGGTCGAGCTCGCGCACGAGGTCCGCGACGGTCACGGCCGCGATCTCGCGCGGTTCGCCGTTCACCCTCACGACCATCGCATGACCTCGTTGTCGCGCCGGCCGGAGACGACGTAGTCGGTGACGATCTCGGCCAGCGCCGGGGCGAGCAGGAAGCCGTGCCGGTAGAGCCCGTTGACCGAGATGCGTGCCCCGTCGACCTCGATGCGGGGCGCGTGGTCCGGGAAGGAGGGGCGGAGCGCGGTGCCGATCTCCACGATGCGCGCCTCCCCAAAGCCGGGGTGGAGCGTGTAGGCGGCGGTCATCAGCTCCAGGGCCGAGCGCACGCTGACGCCGGACGCGTCCTCGCTCTCGATTGAGGTCGCGCCGATGAGGAAGCGACCCTCTGCGCGCGGGATCACGTAAAGCGGCCAGCGCGGGTGGATCAGCCGGACCGGGCGGTGTAGCGCGATCTCGCGTGTCTCGACCAGCACCGTCTCGCCCTTCACGCCGCGCAGTTCGGGGAGCGCCGCGCGGGCGCCGAGCCCCCGGCAATCCACGACCGTCCCGCCCAGCGTCGCCGGCTCGACGTCCTGGCCGAAATGGATTCGCCCGCCACGGGCCTGGAGCTGCCGGCGTAGCGCAGGCAGCACGATGCGCGGCTCGACATGGCCCTCGTCCGGGAAGAACAGCCCGGACGCGAAGCGCCCCGCCAGCACCGGTTCGAGCTCCGCGATGCGGGCCGCGTCCACGCTCTCGTGGCCGGAGGTCTGGCGCGTGAAGCGCGCGAGGTCGGCCCGGTCGCGCGGATGGGACACGACCAGCGAGCCCGCCATCGGGGTCTCGGCCAGGTGCTCGCGCCAGAGCGTGATGGAGCGCTGCCCGAGCCGGATGACGGCCGGCTCCGCGCCGTCGCTCTCGCAATCGGGCGCCAGCATGCCGCCCGCCCAGTGGCTCGTCGCGCGCGCGAGCGTGTCGTCGCCACGCTCGTAGAGGTCGACGGAGAGCCCGGCTTCCGCGAGCAGCAGCGCCGTCCAGGTCCCGGCGATGCCGGCGCCGACTACGCTGACCGGGAAGGCGTCAGCCATGTCGATGGGCCGAAGAGAGGTGATGCCGCGATGTCATTCCGTCCCTCCGCCGATGCGAGTCGGATCAGGTTCAAAGGGTTCGGGTCGGCGCGAGGCCGGTCCGTCTCAGCCCGTCGGGCACCCCTCGGATAGGTTGAATGTGCGGCCCGGGCGGCGGGATTGCAAGGTCGGTGAGACGCTGGCGTCCGTCTCACGTCATGGGAACGCTATCGCGATCGGGGCAAGGCGCGGGGAACCCTCTCCCCGAGGGGGAGAGGTCGAGTCGGCGTAGCCGACCAAGTGAGGGGGAGCGCCCTCTCCGGACAGGTCGTTTCCCCCTCACCCTACCCTCTCCCATTGGGAGAGGGTTCCCCGCGTCGACTTCGGGTTCCTCGGAGCACTGTACCTCACGACCCGAACTGCGCGCCCAACTGCTCGAGGTACTCCGCGACGTCGAGGTTCTCGTGGCGTTCGCCGTACACGTAGGTCGTGCCGGCCGGGATCGCGAGCGTGCCGGCCGGGGTCACGATCGCGGCGTCTTCCAGGCAGGTCCAGGTGCCGTCGGGCTGGCGCTCGAAGCGCCGGAGGAGGTCGAGGCTGTCCATCGCGGTCCGTATCCGTTCAGCCGACCGGATGCCCGCAAGCGGCCGCGGCCGCAAGCGGGAGGAGGCGCGACAGCCGCGCGGCCCACAGGGTCTCGCCCTCGCGGTCCGCGATCAGGTCCTGCCGGATCTCGATCCCGACATGGACGAGGCCGTTCCGCTCGCCGTGGACCGGGATCGCGTAGTCGCTGTCGTCCGACACCGCGTAGGGCTCGTTGTGCCCGACCACGAGGTCGCCCTCGGCCAGCAGGAGATCGCGGAGCGCGGCGGCCAGCCGCTCGTCGCGGCCGAAGAGCGTGCCGACGTGCCAGGGCCGCGCCACGCCCTTGTAGGTTGGCGTGAAACTGTGCATCGCGACGAGGATCGGGCGCCGTCCGGCGGCCGTGCGAGCCGCGACCTCGCCCTCGATGCGGGCGTGATAGGGCGCGAAGACCTCCGCGACCCGCGCGGCGCGATCTTCAGGCGAGAGACCGTGATTGCCCGGGATGACGGTCGACTCGCTGATCTCCGGGATCGAGCCCGCGACGCGGGGCGGACGGTTGCAGTCGATCACGAGCCGCGAATAGACCTGCTCGATGAGAACGGCGTCGAGCGCATCCGCGATGCGGGCCGACACGCCCGCGATGCCGATGTCCCACGCGATGTGCCGGTCGAACTCGGCCTCTGGCAGCCCCAGGCGGCCGAGCGCGCGCGGCACGCGCCGCCCGGCATGGTCGGCGGTGAGCATGAGGGCCGAGCGCCCGTCCGGCCGGGTGACGGAGACGGGGGAGGGCTCGTCGGGCGCGAGGAGGCGTGTGGTCATCGGGTGTGGACGGTCCGGCATGGGGTGCTCCGATTGGCTCGGAACCTGCTAGTTGGAGCCCCAAGTCTGCGGGGCGCGATGCCGACCTACCTCGTCCGTCACAACACGGTCTACCGCTACAGGAACCCGGTCGCGTTCGGGGAGCATCGCATGATGTTCCGGCCGCGCGACGGGTTCGACCAGCGCACCCGCGAGTTCCACCTGGAGATCAGGCCGGAGCCGGTCGCGGTCGGCTGGGCCGAGGACGCGTCCGGCAACCTTGTCGGCCATGCGAGCTTCGGGCGGCGCGCGACCGAATTGCACTTCCGGACGAGCGTGACGGTCGAGCAGGTCCCGTTCGGCACCGACGGCGTCCACGTCGCCGAGCACGCACGCGTCGCGCCCTTCTCCTACGGGGCGGAGGAGATGCGCGACCTGTCGCGCTTCGTCGAGCGCCAGCATGTCGACCCCGAACGCGCAGTCGACCTGTGGGCGCGCCGCATCATGGCCGAGGATTCCGGGCGCGACACCTGGGCCTTCCTCGGCCGGCTGAACGCCGCCATCCGGCGCGACTTCGCGTATCTCAGGCGTGAGGAGCCGGGCATCCAGGACCCGGTCCAGACGCTGAAGACCGGCCGCGGATCTTGCCGCGATTTCGCCGCGCTGATGGCGGAGGGCGCCCGCTCGCAGGGGCTCGCGGCACGGTTCGTGTCGGGCTACCTGCGGGTGCGGTCGAGCAACTCGCGTACGCGGCTCGCGGGCGGCTCGACCCATGCCTGGCTCCAGGTCTATTTGCCGGGCGCGGGCTGGATCGATTTCGACCCGACGAGCGGCACGGTCGGCAACCGCGACCTCGTCCGGGTGGCGGTCGTGCGCGATCCGGCGCAGGCCGCCCCGCTCGGCGGCAGCTTCATGGGCTTCCCGAGCGACTTCGTCGGCATGAAGGTCGACGTGTCGGTCTCGCTCGTCGACGAGCAGGACCGCGCGGTCGGAACAAACCTCTACGAGCCCGCTTGACCGATTGTACGAGACGTACCGTCGGTCGGGTTCAGTCACACACGGGAGAGAGCGGCCGATGAAGATCAGGTGCGGGTACGAGATCACCTATCAGGTGCCACATAGCTCGCCGATGATCCTCATGCTGAACGTCGCGCCCGACCGGGAGAAGGACCTCCTCAGCCCGGACCGGATCACCTTCAACCGTCCCGTGCCGACGACCGAGTACCACGACATGTTCGGCAACCGCTGCCTGCGCGTCGCGGCCGATCCCGGCACGCTCGTCATCACGAACGACTTCGTGGTGCAGGATCCGGGGGAGCTCGACGTCTACGAGCCCGACGCCGTCCAGCACGCGGTCGAGGACCTGCCGACCGAGTGCCTCATGTTTCTGCTCGGCAGCCGCTACTGCGAGACGGACCGGTTGTCCGATACCGCGTGGTCGCTCTTCGGCAACGTGCCGAAGGGCTGGCCGCTCGTGCAGGCGATCCTCGACTACGCGCACGATCGCATCACCTTCGGCTACCAGTACGCGCGCGCCACGAAGACGGCCTTCGACGCCCACCAGGAGCGCCAGGGCGTGTGCCGCGACTTCGCGCATCTCGCGGTGACGCTCTGCCGCTGCATGAACCTGCCGGCCCGCTACGCGACCGGGTATCTCGGCGATATCGGGGTGCCGATCAGCGAGGACCCGATGGATTTCTCGGCCTGGTTCGAGGTCTATCTCGGCAACCGCTGGTACACGTTCGACGCGCGCCACAACAAGCGCCGCATCGGGCGTATCGTGATGGCGCGCGGGCGCGACGCGACGGACGTCGCGATCACCACCACCTTCGGGAGCGCCTGGCTCGCCGGGTTCAAGGTCATCACGGACGAGCTGCCGGGTTGAGCGGTTCGAGGTGCGGGTCGAATCTCGACCTCATCCTGAGGTGCTGCGAAGCAGCCTCGAAGGAGGCCTCCAGTGATCTCTGGAGGTCTCCTTCGAGGCTCGGCTGAAAGCTGAGCACCTCAGGATGAGGTAGAGAGTGTCATGACCGAATCGTTCTCAGATCAATGAATCCGGATCGTCCCCGCGTCGCGATCCTGGACGACTACCAATCGGCCGCCCTGCGCTCCGCCGATTGGAGCCCGCTGGAGAGCCGGGCCGAGGTCACGGTCTTCACGGACCACCTGGACGACGTGGCCGCCCTGGCGGAGCGGCTACTTCCCTTCCCGGTCGTGTGCGCGATGCGCGAGCGCACCGCATTCACGCGCGACCTGTTCGACCGCCTGCCGAATCTCGAACTTCTCGTCACGACCGGAATGGCGAACGCGTCGATCGACCTCGACGCGGCCCGCTCGTGCGGGGTGACCGTGTGCGGCACGGGATCGGTCGCGCACGCGACGCCGGAGCTCACCTGGGCGCTGATCCTGGCGGCGACCCGTGACCTGCCGGCCGAGACCGCCTCGGTGGCGGCGGGCGGCTGGCAGGTCGGGG
>CAHJXE010000177.1 GCA_903644085.1 Hyphomicrobiales bacterium | reverse complement strand
TGACGGCGGGCGGCGCCTATCTCGAAGGTCGTCGCGCCGCGAGCGAGGTCGCGGACGCGGTGCACGGATGAGGCTCGCGGCATCGGTGACGATCCGTTAAGCGAACCGGCTCAGGTTCCACACCACTCCTCGAAGCCGACCGAGCCATGCGTGCCGACCTCCTCGCCGGAACCCGCCATCCGCCCATGCCGGTGCGGTCGGGCCAGCCCACGATCCTCGTGCTCGATTCGGGTATCGGTGGTCTGACGGTCCTGCGCGAGGTCGCGTGTGCGCGTCCCGACGCCGCCCTCGTCTACGCGGCCGACGATGCGGCTTTTCCGTACGGCGACTGGGCCGAGGAGCCGCTGATCGCCCGCGTGGGCGACGTCGTCGAGCGCCTCGTCGGGCGCGTGCGTCCCGACCTCGTGGTGATCGCCTGCAACACCATCTCGACGCTCGTCCTGCCGGCGTTGCGGGCGCGCGTCCCGCTCCCCATCGTGGGCACCGTGCCGGCGATCAAGCCCGCGGCGGAGCTCTCCCGGTCGGGGCGCGTCAGCGTGCTCGCGACGCCCGGCACCGTCGCGCGCGACTACACGCGCGGGCTGGTCGAGGCCTTCGCGGGCGGCTGCACGGTCGACCTCGTGGGCTCGACCCGGCTCGCCGCGATGGCGGAGGCGGAACTCGCGGGCGAGCCCGTGTCGGACGAGGAGATCGCCCGCGAGATCGCGCCCTGCTTCCGCGAAGGGGACGGGGACGAGGGCGGGCATCGCACCGACGTCGTCGTGCTGGCCTGCACTCATTATCCGCTACTCGTCGAGCGTATGCGCCGGCTCGCGCCCTGGCCCGTCCGCTGGATCGATCCGGCGCCGGCCGTCGCGCGTCGTGTCGAGACCATCCTGGGTGCGGCGTCCGCCGGGACCGCGCCCCCGCGGCATCGCGCGGTCTTCACCGGGGCAGGGCCTGTCTCGAGCCGGATGCGCGAGGCGCTGGCCGGGTTCGGGCTCACCGAGATCGAGACGGGAGCCTGCCCGCTCGGGCGTTCTCACTGACCGGGCTCGCGATTTGGGCGCCAGGCGCGCGGTTCATCTCTCCCCAAGGGGGAGAGGTCGAGTCGGCGCAAGCCGACCGGGTGAGGGGGAAGCGCGCTGTCCGGAGAGGGCGCTTCCCCCCTCACCCTGCCCTCTCCCCCTCGGGGAGAGGGTTCCCCGCGTGACACGCCCCATATCTGTCAGCCCCGTTCTCATCGGCCTTCTGCATTGACTTGACCAGCCTGCCGGCCTAGACGGCATGGCGACGCGCGGTCCCGAGGGGCCGCGCGATCGTTTTTACGCACCCGCGCACCTGGACCTGATCCGGGCGCTGTCGCCTCCGCCCACGGGGGAGAGGAGGGCGCGTTCCTCACCAGCGTTTCAGAGGATACGCGGACATGACGAAGCGAGTTACGGCGAAGCACAAGCTCGACCGCCGGATGGGCCAGAACATCTGGGGCCGTCCGAAGAGCCCGGTCAACCGGCGCGAATACGGCCCCGGCCAGCATGGACAGCGCCGCAAGGGCAAGATGTCCGACTTCGGCACTCAGCTGCGCGCCAAGCAGAAGCTGAAGGGCTATTACGCGTCCATCACCGAGAAGCAGTTCCGCCGCTACTACGCGGAGGCGATCCGCATGAAGGGCGATTCCGGCGAGAACCTCGTCGGGCTCCTGGAGCGCCGGCTCGACGCCGTGGTGTATCGCTGCAAGTTCGTGCCGACCGTCTTCGCGGCGCGCCAGTTCGTGAACCACGGCCACGTCAAGGTGAACGGGCGACGGGTGAACATCCCGAGCTTCCTCGTCAAGGCGGGCGACCTCATCGAGGTGAAGGACGCCTCCAAGCAACTCGAGATCGTCGTGGTGGCGGCCCAGCTCGCCGAGCGCGACGTGCCGGACTACTACGAGATCGATCACACCAAGATGACGGCTCGCATGACCCGGGTGCCGGGCCTCAGCGAGGTGCCGTACCCGGTCCAGATGGAACCGAACCTCGTGATCGAGTTCTACTCGCGCTGACCTCGTCGGCACCGCACCGGACGTGAGGCCGCCCCAACGGGCGGCCTTTCTTTTGGTCCGAGGGTGCCGCCGCCGGACGGCCCGTGATGGTCTCAGACCATCCCGTCTACTTTCCCCCGCCGCCGCCACCCCCGGTCGTCGGACCTCCGAGATTGCCGGACGCGTTCGGCGTCGACCACGTGATCGTGCCCGGCGGGTTCGGGTCGTCGCGGCCGACCTCGCGGCGTGACTGCACGTCGCTTCGGCCCGACGGCCTGTTCGCCGGTCGGGGCCTCGACGCGGCGCTGACCTCGACCGTTCCCGTCACGAGGGCGATGACGGCGAACGCACCGGACGACATGAAGCGCCGAGATCCGCGCCCCCGGATCTCAACCACCGTCGCGACTTCCAGCCCGGCCTCGAGCGCTAGGCGGCGCGTAGTGGGCCTCGATGTCGCCGGCATCGAGCGTGCTGCCGGTGCTCTCGCGCACGATCGCCGCGATATCGTCGTCGCTGTGACCGGCCTCCCGCATCTGCTGGATCTCGTCGGAAATCATCGCGACGAATTGCGCGACGCCGACCTGATCGGGCGGCAGGCCGAGCGACATCCGCATCGCGGTCGTGGCGGCGGCAGCCTGGTCGGCCGTGAAGGTATGGTCTTCGGACATCGGGCAGCTCCTGGGTCGCATATCGCTTCGAGGTCGCGATGGCCCGGTCGATCCCGGGTCGAGCACCACCCCCGGAGCTATGTCTCACATCGGCGCGACGGCAGCCCGCGACAAGGGTGCGGCATCGCCGAGACTGGACGCGGACCGAACGAAAGCGTGGCATGCGGCAGGCTCGGGAGTACCGTCGAATGGAGACCTTCATCGTCAAGCTGCGGAGCATCGAGACCCGCAGCTGGGGCAACGAGACGGAGGTCACGGCCGCATCGGCCAAAGAGGCCGGAGAGCGTGAAGCGGGAGAGCCGCTGCGTGAGGCGGTCGGTGAGCGGGCGGACCTGCGCGCGCGGGTGTGGCCGACGCCACACGGCTCGGCGCCCGAGATCTTCTTCTACGCGACGCGGGACTGATCCTGCTTGCGGGCCGGTCCGCCGTCTCGCGCGTTCTCGACCGACCTCGCTAACGGTCCGGAAAGAGACTCCGGCTAAGATCACGGCTCCTCAGGGGGGACGGTCTTGATCGAAGAACAGCTCGACATGCTTCGGCGCATGCGCGCCTCCCTCGTCGGGATCCTGGAACTCGACCCCGAGGCGGTCGCGACCCGGATCGTCGAGACGGATTGGGAGATCGATCGCCTGACGGCTCTCGTCGAGACGCAGAGCGAAGCCGCTGCACCGGATAAGGCCGCATCGTTCCGGGCGATCGAGATCGTGCCGGTCCGCCTCAGAGCCGCTTGAGGAAACCCGCGAAGCGCATCAGGCCCTCCGGCCAGGGACCGAAGCCGCTTTCTGGGTTGAGGTGCCCGGCTTCACCCGCATCCACCAGGGCCGCGCCCCAGGCATACGACACGTCCTCCGCGCGGTCGTAGGCGCAATACGGGTCGTTCCGGCTCGCGATCAGCAGCGACGGAAAGGGCAGGGGATCGCGCGGCAGGGGAGCGAAAGCCGCCAAGCCGTCCGGCCGGGTCGCCGGATCCTCTACGTCCGGCAGGGCGACCAGGAACCCCCCGATCACCGCGCCGGGCTTGAGTCTGGGGGCGGCATGCGCGACGGCCGCGACGCCGAGGCTGTGCGCCACGATCACGACCGGCCGCTCGGCCGCTGCGACGGCCTCGATCAGGCGGCCGGTCCACTCCTTGAGGTCCGGCCTGTCCCAATCCGCTTGCTCGACGCGGCGCGCGGTGGAGAGCTTCTGCGCCCAGCGCGTCTGCCAGTGTTCGGGACCCGAGCCTCCGAGCCCCGGCACCACGAGGATCGTACAATCCGAGGTTTTCATCGTCCCGCGATAGCGGCGTCGCGCGCCCGCGTCGAGCCGAGATGGTCGCGCGTCACGCCGCCCCGAACACGCGCGCGAAGATCGTGTCCACGTGCTTCAGGTGATAGCCGAGGTCGAACAGCTCTTCGAGTTCGCCGTCGTCGAGCTTGGCCGCGACCTCCGGGTCGGCCTTGAGGAGCGCCAGGAAGTCGCCCTCGCCGCGCCAGACGGGCATCGCGTTGCGCTGCACGAGCCGGTAGGCCTCCTCCCGGCTGACGCCCTTCTGCGTCAGCGCCAGCAGCACGCGCTGCGAATGGACGAGCCCGCCGAGCCGGTCGAGGTTGCGGCGCATGTTCTCCGGGTAGACGAGCAGCTTGTCCACCACGCCGGTCAGGCGGACGAGCGCGAAATCGAGCGTCACGGTGGCGTCCGGCCCGATCATCCGCTCGACGGAGGAATGCGAGATGTCGCGCTCGTGCCAGAGCGCTACGTTCTCCATCGCGGGGAGCGCGTAGGAGCGCACCATGCGGGCGAGCCCGGTCAGGTTCTCGGTCAGCACGGGGTTGCGCTTGTGGGGCATCGCGGAGGAGCCCTTCTGCCCTTCCGAGAAGAATTCCTCGGCCTCCAGCACCTCCGAGCGCTGCAGGTGGCGGATCTCGATCGCGACGCGCTCGACGGAGGACGCCACGACGCCGAGCGTCGCGAAGAACATGGCGTGACGGTCGCGCGGGATCACTTGCGTCGAGACGGGCTCCGGTTCGAGCCCCATCTTGTCCGCCACGTACGCCTCCACGCGCGGATCGATGTTCGCGAAGGTGCCGACAGCGCCGGAGATCGCGCAGGTCGCGACCTCGCGCCGTGCCGCGAGCAGCCGCTCGCGATGTCGGGCGAACTCCGCGTAGGCGCCCGCGAGCTTCAGCCCGAAGGTGACGGGCTCCGCGTGGATGCCGTGCGAGCGGCCGATCGTCGGCGTCATCCTGTGCTCGAACGCGCGCCGCTTCAGCGCCGCCATGAGCGCGTCGACATCCGCGACCAGGAGGTCGGCCGCGCGCACGAGCTGCACGTTGAAGCAGGTGTCCAGCACGTCGGACGAAGTCATGCCCTGGTGGACGAAGCGCGAATCCGGCCCGACGAACTCGGCGAGATGCGTGAGGAACGCGATGACGTCGTGCTTCGTGACCCGCTCGATCTCGTCGATGCGCGCGACGTCGAACACGGCCTTGCCGCCCTCGCGCCAGATCGTTTCGGCCGCCTCGTGCGGGACGATGCCGAGCTCGGCGAGCGCGGAGGTCGCGTGCGCCTCGATCTCGAACCAGATCCGGAACCGGGTCTCCGGCGACCAGATTGCGGTCATCTCGGGGCGGGAATAGCGTGGGATCACGCGCGGAACTCCTGGAGTGGGATCACACCCATCGACCGGTCGCCTGCTCGGCGGCGTCGCGGATCGCCGCGATCCGGCCCGCGTAGCCGGCGGCCCCGCCCTTGAAGATCGCGGAGCCCGCGACGAGCACGTTGGCACCGGCCTGCACCGCCAGCTGTGCGGTCTCGGGCGTGATGCCGCCATCCACCTCGATGTCGATCTCGCGCCCGGCCGTCATGGCGGCGACGCGCGAAATCGTCTCGCAGGCGGACGCGATGAAGCTCTGCCCGCCGAAGCCCGGGTTGACGCTCATCACGAGCACGAGGTCCGCGAGGTCGAGCACGGGCTCGATCGCCGCCGCCGGGGTGCCGGGGTTGATCGCGACGCCGGCCCGCAGGCCGAGCGCCCGGATCGCCTGGAGCGAGCGGTGGACGTGCGGCCCTGCCTCCGCGTGGACCGTGATGGCGTTCGCCCCGGCGGCCGCGAAGGCCTCGAGGTATGGGTCGGCCGGAGCGATCATCAGGTGGACGTCGAAGAGTTTGGCCGTGTGCGGCCGCAGCGCCCGCACGAGGTCCGGCCCGAAGGTGATGTTCGGCACGAAATGCCCGTCCATCACGTCGAGATGCAGCCAATCCGCTCCTGCGGCGTCGACGGCGCGGACCTCCTCGCCCAGCCGGCCGAAATCGGCCGCGAGGATCGACGGGGCGACGATGAGAGGGCGGGGCGGGTTCATGAGAGCGCCGCAGGTAGCACCCGACCCCGGCCGCCGCAACGCCGCCCGGGTTAACGGAGGCTTAACCCTGATCCTCCCATAAGCGGATCACGGCGTCCGGTGGTGCGGGGATCGGGTGATCCCGGGATCACAGGACGGGACGGCGGCGACAAGGATCACAGGATCGGGTGACGGCCGGATCGGAGGAGAAGGGGATCACAGGACAAGGAGCATCATGGGATGAGCTTGGATGGATCGACCGAGGCCGCTCCGGCGGTCGGCAGGTCGCTTCGAGGTGATGCGAGTTCGGGGTGCGGCGAAGTCCCCGCTCCGGCTCCGCCCAGCGCCGAGTCTCGCGTCTCGCCTCACCCCGACGAGGCAGGATGTGCCCTTCCACCCGGCCTGTGCATCGTCGGCCTGGGAGCGGTCGGAACCGCTCGAGCCAAGGCCGGCCGATCTCACCCGCATCGACTGCACGAGCGCACGGATGGTAGTTAGTTCAGCTACTTGCGACACGACGTTCCTCGATCACGTGACGCCCTAACGGCCTCACGTGAACGCGATCACGTCGCCTATGAGCATATGTAGTTAAGGCATTCTCTCCGTTGCAGAAAACCGCTACGTTGAGAGACGTTCTCACAGGTCTGCAGGTCGGAGACGTCGAGCTCAGATCGTTCGCTAAACCTCTGGCTTCACTTGCGATCTCGCCAACTCGGTAGCGCCCCGGGCAAGGGGAGCGCGGTCGCCGC
>CAHJXE010000176.1 GCA_903644085.1 Hyphomicrobiales bacterium | reverse complement strand
TCCTCTATGCCGCAGCCGTCATGGTCCTCCTCAGGCGCCTCGCACGCCTGTCATGAGTTCCGGGACGGACTCTAAGAGGCGACGACCTCGCGAAGCTGCGGCCGCGCGAGTTGCGGCTGGCGCGGCGACGTGTCCAGTTCGTCTTCCAGGATCCTTACCGCTCTCTCAATCCGCGAAGGCGGGTGGGAGAATCCGTGATCGAAGGATTGGTGAATTACGGCATCCCCCGCCGTGACGCGCTCACGCGCGCGGCCCAGGCTCTCGAGCTCGTCGGCCTCGACGGCGCCGTGATGGACCGCTACCCGCACCAGTTCTCGGGCGGGCAGCGGCAGCGGATCTGCATCGCCCGCGCGCTGGTCATGGAACCCGACTTGCTCATCGCCGACGAGGCCGTCTCCGCCCTCGACGTCTCGGTCCAGGCGCAGGTTCTCGATCTGATCGACACCGTCAGAGCGCGCACCGGCGTCGCCATCCTGTTCATCACGCACGACCTGCGGGTCGCCGCGCAGATCTGCAACACGATCGTGGTGATGCGAAAGGGCGAGGTCGTCGAGTCCGGCGACGCCATCGCGGTCCTGGGATCGCCGCAGCACGACTATACGCGAGCCTTGATCGACGCGGCTCCGGGCCGCGACTGGGACTTCCAGCGGTTCAGGCCGGCGTCTCCCGCTTCGGGTGACGCAGTGAGGCAACCTCCGGTGCAGCACGACGAGGTCGCCGACCCGCTCGCCCTCCTGGGCGGCTTGGCGTCGACCTTTGTCAGGACCGGCACGGATGAAGCTCTCGAGATCGCCCGGACCCGCTACGGGCTGGAATGCGAGGCGACGAGGTTCGCGACCGAGAAGGACGACACGTTCAAGATCTCGTCGTCTGACGGGCGTTACTTCATCCTGAAGCTGGCGAATCCGGCGGAGGACGCCGCGGAGATCGACCTCCAGGTGCAGGTTCTTGGACATCTGGCGGCCGTCGCACCGACACTTCCGGTACCTCGCGTGGTCGCCGATCTGTGCGGGGAGCGGCAGCTCCCGTACCGAGATCGGGCCGGTCAGCACCGGCAGGTCTGGATGCTATCCTACATCGAGGGGCAGCCGCTCAGCGAGGTAAGGTCGACGCCCACGGGGCGCCGGGAGATCGGCAAGGTGCTCGCGCGCCTGCGTCTGGCGATGGCCGAGTTCAGCCACCCTGCCGATACGCGCGCCGTCGCGTGGGACATGACGAACCTGATGAGTCTGCGAGGTCTGGTCGGGCAGATCGACGATGCCAAGAGGCGCAGGCAGATCGAGATCGGCCTCGCCCGGTTCGCGGAGATCGAGCCGCGTCTCGCGAGGTCGCGCGCCCAGGTCCTTCACAACGACTTCAACAAGGCCAACATCCTCGTCGATCCCTCGTCACCCACCTTCGTGAGCGGCGTCATTGACTTCGGTGACACCGTGCGGACGGCGATCGCCATCGACGTCGCGACCGCGATGATGAACCAGCTGTCCAGCGAACCTGACGGCGGCGACATGCTGGCGGACGGGCGCGACGTCCTGACAGGCTACCTGACAGTGGCCGACCTGACCGACGACGAGCTGGAGCTCATCCCGCACCTGATCATGGCGCGAGTCGTGACACGAGCCCTCCTGTCGACGGCGCTCGCCAAGCTCGTCCCGGAGCGGGCCGCCTACGTTCTCCGCAACACTGAACGGGGCTGGCACCAGCTGGACTGGCTCCTGAACCATCCCGCGGCCGCGAAGCCGGGCGAGCCCCTCCGAGCCGTGCCGCTCGCGTTCAACATCGAGGAGAAGCCATGAACTCGGTCAGCCCTGTCCAGCGCGCCAAGATGGTCAATGCGTTCGACCCCGCCAGCGTGAGCGGGCTCAGCGACAGCACGAAACGGTCCGTCCAGCGGCGCACCTCGCTGCTCGGCCCCGCCTACCGGCTCTTCTACAACGAGCCGGTGGAGGTGAAGCGCGGCACGGGCGTTCTCCTCTACGATTCCGACGGGAACGAGTACCTCGACGCCTACAACAACGTCGTCTCGGTCGGGCATTGCCATCCTCGGGTCGTCGACGCGGTCGGCGAGCAGATGCGGACGCTCTGCACCCACACCCGCTACATACAGGACAGCATCCTGGACTTCGCGGAGGACCTGCTCGGAACGTTCGGCGGCAGGATCGAGCACGTCATGTTCACCTGCACCGGGTCGGAGGCGAACGACCTCGCGTTCCGCATCGCCAAGCACCGGACCGGCAAGAGCGGCATCATCATCACGGACGAGGCCTATCACGGCAATTCGGACCTGACGGCGAGCTTCTCCCCCTCACTCGGTCGCTACTCGCGGCTCGGCGCCTGGGTCCGCCGCGTCCCCGCACCGGATCCCTACCGGGTGCCGATCGACGATATGGGCGAGTGGATGGCCGAGCAGGTCTCCGCCCAGATCCGCGATCTCGAGCGGCGCGGCGAGGGGCTCGCCGGCTTCATCGCCGATTCGCTGTTCTCCTCGGACGGCATCTTCGCCCATCCGACGACCCTGCTGGCGCCGGTCATCGACGTGGTTCACGAGGCGGGTGGCCTTTTCATCGCCGACGAGGTGCAGTCCGGCTTCGGGCGCACCGGCGAGGCGATATGGGGCTATCAGCGCCACGGCATCGCGCCCGACATCGTCACCATGGGCAAGCCCATGGGCAACGGCTTCCCGGTCGCGGCCGTCGCGATGACGTCCGACGCCGTCGAGGGCTTCGGTCGCGATGTGCGCTACTTCAACACGTTCGGGGGCAACACGGTGGCGATCGCGGCCGCGCAGGCGGTGCTGGACGTCGTGCGCGACGAGCGGTTGCAGGAGAACGCCCACCGGGTGGGCACGATGATCCGCGACGGCTTCGCCGCGCTGGCGACGCGCCACGAGCTGATCGGCGACGTCCGGGGCGCCGGCCTCTACGTGGGCGTCGAGATGGTCGAGGATCGCGAGACGAAGAAACCTGACGCCGCCGCCGCGGCAGCGATCGTGAACGGCCTTCGCGCCCGCCGTGTCCTGATCTCCGCGACCGGGCCGGCGGGAAACGTCCTCAAGATCCGCCCGCCCCTGGTGTTCTCGGACGCCCATGTCGACCGGCTGCTGAGCGAGACCGAGGCGGTGATGGCCTCCCTGTGACGCGAGCACCTCTCGGAAGGCGGTTCGAGATTCGACCCGCCCGCCGTGTGTCGGGCGAAATCCTCGACTACGCGCGATCGTCCATCGCGATCATGTCGGCGGCCTTCTCGGCGATCATCAGGGTCGGAGCATTCGTGTTCCCCGACGTGATGGTCGGCATGATGGAAGCGTCGGCGACCCGCAATCCGGCGATGCCGTGCACCCGGAGGCGCTCGTCGACCACGGCGAGGCGGTCCGATCCCATTCTGGCCGTCCCGACCGGGTGGAAGACGGTGTTGGCGGTCTCGCGCACGAACTCGGCGAGTTCGGCGTCGGACATCACGTCGGGACCGGGCGCGATCTCGCCCTTGCGAAACGGTTCGAAAGCCGGCTGCGCCAGGATCTTGCGGGCGATCTTCAGGCCCTCGACGGTGGCGGCGAGGTCGGAGCCGTCGGAAAGGTAGCGCGGGTCGAGACGAGGCGCCACGTCCGGATCGGGCGACGCGAGGGTGAGCCGGCCGCGGCTCTGCGGCCTGACGGGTCCCATGCGGAGGCTGTAGCCGTGTTCGGCTTCCATCCTGCGGGCCCGGGCCGTGTACGGCAGCCACACCGATATGCCGGTGATCTGGGTTGGGATGAAAAAGGCTTGCAGGTCCGGGTATCGAAGGCCGGGCCGGCTGAAGAAGAAGCCACCAGCCGAGATCGGGCTCTCCGAGACCGGCCCGGTCCCGAACATCAGCGCCCGGGTCAGGTTACTGGCGAGCCGGTCGACCCTCAATTCGCGGATCAGCGAGACCGGCCCCTGCGACAGCACCCGGATGGACGCGTCCAGATGGTCGACGAGATTCATGCCAACGCCCGGCAGGTCGTGGACGGGCGTCACCCCGACCTCGCGGAGGTGCTCGGGATCGCCGATCCCCGATAGGAGCAGGATCTGCGGGGTGCCGATCGCGCCCGACGACAGGACGATCTCGCGCCGCGCGCCGACACGCCGCGTCTCGCCCGCCCGGCGATACTCGACCTCCACGGCGCGGCCGCCTTTCAGAACGATGCGCGTGGCGCTCGCCCGGTCGATGATGGCGAGGTTCGGGCGCGACCGGGCGACCCGCAGCAGAGCGCCGGCCGAGTTGCTGCGCCGGCCCCCGCTCATGTGGAAGTCGTAATAGCAGACGCCCGCCCGGTCGGGAGAGTTGATGTCGCTCACTTGGGCGTAGCCGGCCTGACGTCCGGCCTCGAGATAGGCCTTGAACAGGGGGTTCCGCGGCCGCGCTGGCGTGACGTGGACCATGCCGGCTCCGCCGTGCAGGTCCGTCTCGCCGTGCTGGTGGCGCTCGTTGCGCTTGAAGTAGGGCAGCACGTCTTCGTAGGACCAGCCATGATTGCCGAACTGGGCCCAACGGTTGTAATCGTCCGGATTGCCTCGCGCGTAGACCATCCCGTTAAAAATGCTCGAGCCGCCGAGACGCTTCCCTCGAGGCCAGAACACCTCGCGGCCGTTCAGCTCCGGCTGCGGCTGAGTGTGGTAGTACCAGTTGTCCTGTTTCTGGCGGTAGAAATGGCCGGTGAGGACTGGGAAGGCATGAAGTGGGTGCTGGTCTCCCCGGCCCGCTTCGAGCATGATGACCGTGCGGGCGGGGTCTGCGCTGAGACGCTCGGCCAGCGCGCAGCCGGCCGAGCCTCCCCCCACGATCACGATGTCGGCGATGTCGTTCATGTCAGCTCGCGAGCAGCAGCCGTCCTACGGGTCAATGCGCGGGCCCTCGAGTGGCCGCCCGGTGCCCTGGCGTGAACGATCGGTCGTCTTGGCCATGGCGAGTTGGCACATCCGCGAGGGCTAATAGGTGAGGGCTCCCGTCGTGACCGGAACCCATTTCCCGTCCTTCACGACCGCCAGGAAGGACGAGTTGCTGGCCTGGTGTTTGCTCGCGCTGAAGCTCAGGGGCGGCGAGCCGAACCGATCGTGCCAGTCGTTGATCGTCTCGAGCGCCGCGACGAAGCTCTCGCCGCTGAGGTCCTTGCCGGCCCGCTGCAGGGCGGCGATGACGATCTCGGCCCCGGTATAGGCGCTCTGGGCCGAGACGTTCGGATCCCGGCCGTAGCGGGCCTTGTAGGCGGCTGTGAATTCCTGCACCTCGGGCCGCTGGTCGGAAAGAGCCACGAAGAGGAACGGAGTCGCCGCGTAGAAGCCTTCGCTGACGCCGCCGGGCGCCTCCGCGACGGGCGTATCGAACGACGAGGCGGCCCCCACGAAGGTCGTGGTCCAGCCGATCTGGCGAGCCGCCGCGAGGATCTGGTTGGTATCCCGGATGATCGTCGCGAGCGCGATCAGGTCGCATTTCGCGTCGCGCAGCTTGGCAATGTCGGTCGAGAAGTCGGTGTCCGTCGGCTTATGGGCCGTCGCGGCGCCGAGCGACATGTTCTGCGCCTTGAGCTGGTCTCGGACGCCAGCCAGGATGTCGCGACCGAAATCGGTATCCTGGTACATGACGCAGACGGTCTTCTTGCCCTGCGTCTCGATCAGATATTTCAGGCCGGTTCGGATCTGGTCATAGTAGGACGAATTCAGCGCGAACTTCAGGTGATTGAGCGGCTCGTACATCGAGCGAGCCGAGGTCAGCGGGAACAGGTTCGGCACGCCCTTGGCGAACTCCATCGGCATGATCGCCTCGTTCATCGGCGTGCCGACATTGCCGACCATCAGCATCACATTGTCGAGGTTGAGCAGCTTGTTGGCGGCCTGCACGGCGCGCGGCACCTGATATTGCATATCCTCGACGACGTAGCGGATCTTGCGGCCGTTGATGCCGCCCTTGGCGTTCTGCTGCTCGAAGGCCAACCGGAAGGCGTTCGAGTTGCTGACGCCGAGCTGCGCGGCGATGCCGGACAGGTCGGATACGGTGCCGATCACGATCTCCTTGTCGGTCACGCCGCGCACGTCGGCGGCGAACGCGGCGCCGGAAAGGCCCGCGACGACGATCGCGGCGGCTGTGACGAGACGGGCAGCAGGCTTCATGATGTCGTTCCTCTCCTGGCGTCAGGTTCTTCAGACCGGTGTTCGGCACGCACATCGACGCCGAGAGCGCGAAACCAGTCGCGGACCGGCGCGGGGACGTCGCCGTCGGTGACGGTCGCGCGTCGCAGGCGGACGATGCCGAGCCGGTTCCGCAGCCGGCCGAGCACCAGCCCGCGGGCGAGCCGCGCCGGCATTGAGACGGAGCCGCCGGCACTTGGGCGGCCGTTCATCGCCAGCGCGGCCCGATAGCAGCGGCGCTGGAAGCCGGTCGCGGCCCGCGCCGCCGCCTCGACCTCCTCGTGCATGACGGCCCAGAACGCCGCGGGGGCGTCGCACAGCGTCGGCTGCAAGGCTTCCATGTCTTCGGCGACCGTGTCGGGGCGCTCGACGAAGTCGAGCACGCCGCCGCGGGCCAGCACGCGGCGCTGAGCCCGGAGCTCGCCCGGTTCGAGGAGTGGCGCGAAGCAGATTCGGTGGTCCTCTGGGGTGATGTCGCCATCCTGCGGCACCGGCCCGGGCGCCCGCGGCCGGGCCGGTGCCAGTTTCCGGCGCACCTCGTCGAGGACGAGTACGGTGCCGCCGTGCCCTGCCGCCGGCTCGCCGCGCAGCAGGACGACGGTTGGCGCGCCGCCCGGGAGCGGCAGGTCGCTTCGATTGGTC
>CAHJXE010000175.1 GCA_903644085.1 Hyphomicrobiales bacterium | reverse complement strand
ACCGTCGATGCCCCGGTCGCACGGCCCCGCCCGGTCGCGAGCCGTCCGACGGCCGCCCAGGTCCGGGCACGCGACGCGCTACGCCGCCGCAACCAGGCGCGAACGACGACGACGCCCGCGAGGCCGAACCCGAACGGCGGCGGCGGGTTGCCGATCTTCGCCCAGGCGCCCGACGCGAACCCCTACGCGGACCCGGCCGCGCCCTACAAGGCGAACCGGCTCTCCGGCACCAAGTTCACGGAGCCGCTCGTCAACACGCCGCGCACCGTGACCGTGCTGACGAAGGAACTCCTCCAGGACAAGTACGCGACGAGCCTGCGCGAGGTCGCCCGCACGACGAACGGCATCACCATCGGCACGGGCGAGGGCGGCAACGCCTTCGGAGACCGGTTCTTCATCCGCGGCTTCGACGCGCGCAACGACGTCTTCATCGACGGCATCCGCGATCCGGGCGTCAGCATCCGTGAGAACTTCTTCACCGAGCAGATCGAGATCCTGCGCGGCCCCGGCTCGACCTTCGCGGGACGCGGCGTCGCGGGCGGCGCGGTCAACATCGTGACGAAGCAGGCGGGCGACCGCGACTTCTTCAAGGGAGAGGTCCAGGGCGGGGTGACCAGCGACCACACGCAACGCGTCACGCTCGACATCAACAAGGTCGTGACGCCCGACTTCTCGTTCCGCCTGAACGGCATGGAGCAGACGGCGGGCGTCGCGGGCCGCGACTACATCACGGACGATCGCTGGGGCATCGGTGCGGCGGTCAAGATCAACCCGACCGACAACGTCAAGATCACGGGCAGCTACTTCCACACCAACCTGGACGGGCTACCCGATTTCGGCGTGCCGACCTATCGCGGCACCGTGAACGGGCGGGTCGTCGGCAATCTCCGGCCCCTGCCGGAGGCGTTCAACACGCGCGACACGTTCTACGGGTTCGTGAACCGCGACTTCCAGCGCGCGCAACAGGATGTCGGCACCCTCAAGATCGAGGGCGCTCTGAACGACAACGTGACCATCACGAACACATTCCACGCGGGGCACTCGATCCTCGACTATGTCGGGACCCTGCCGGAATCGCCGAATTTTACGAACCCGAACCCGTTCCTGTGGACCTACAGCGCGAACCCGCAGAGCCGCTACCAGACCTCCGACATCGTGGCGAACCAGACGGACGTCACGATCAGGTTCAACACGGGCGAGGTGAAGCACACGCTGGTCGCGGGCGTCGAGATCGACCGCGAGCGGGTGACGTTCCAGAATTATACCGGGCTCACGTCCGAAGGGTTCGGCACCTTCACGGCCACGGGATCGACCATCGCGAACATCTTCGCGCCCCCGAACCTCACGCCGTTCAACCGGGCACCGGTCCGCTCGGGGATCCGGACCTACGTGCCGGTCGACACCAACGCGGCCTACCTGATCGAGACCGCGAACTGGAACGACTTCATCATCCTCAACGGGGGCGTGCGGTTCGACAACTACAACGTCAGCAGCCACCTCGCGACATCGGCGCAGACGGTGCGCGACGAGTCGAACCTCGTGAACTACAATGCCGGCATCGTGGTGAAGCCGCTGCCCTATGCCAGCCTCTACGCCGCCTACGCGACCTCCGCGAACCCGGTCGGCGCGGAGCTCGACGCGAACGGCACGGCCTATGGCGGTCTCTCGCCGACGAGCACCGCGTTCCAGGCGCTGCCGCCCGAGAAGAACACCGCCTACGAGGTCGGCGCGAAGTTCGAGCTGTTCGACGGGCATCTCCTGGCGACGGCCGCAATCTTCGAGACGATCAAGGACAAGGCCCGCGAGACGAGCGGCGCTCTCATCCTCGCCAGCGGCAAGTACGACGTCCAGGGCCTCGATTTCGGCCTGACCGGCAAGATCACGGACCGCTGGAGCATCGCGGCCGGCTACACGACCTTCTCGGCGACCGTCACCAAGTCGTTCGATCCGACGGCCGTCGGATTGAGGCTCGCGAACCTCGCGAACGACTCCTTCAGCCTGTTCACCAAGTACAAGGTGACCGACTGGCTTGAGGTCGGCGGCCAGGCGATCTTCGCGTCCAAGATCCTGGGCGGGACATTCGCGGCGAATACCGGGACGGAGATCCCGGCGCATTGGCGGCTCGACGCGTTCACCGAGGCGAAGCTTGGCGAGAATATCAGGCTGACCCTGAACGTGCAGAACATCCTGAACGAGACCTATTACGACGCGTTCTACCGCAGCGCCGCACCGTTCGCCTTCGTGGCGCCCGGCCGGACCGCGATCCTGAGCCTGCGGGCGACGTTCTGAGGCGCATCGCATGTTGATCTGCGTGCCGGGAGTCCTGGCCAAGGACGATGTGGCGGAGTTCCGCCGCATCATGGACGAGGCGGAGTGGGAGGACGGCCGCTCGACGGCGGGCGCGCAATCGGCGCTCGTCAAGAAGAACGAGCAGTTGCCCCCCGCCGGCGAGACGGCGCGGCGGCTCGGCGAGCACGTCATCAAGGCGCTGACCGCGAGCCCGCTCTTCATGTCGGCCGCGATCCCGCTGCGGATCTTCCCGCCGCTCTTCAACCGGTACGGGGTCGGCCACAAGTTCGGCACGCATGTGGACAACGCGGTGCGCGGCGATCATCTCACGGGCATGCGGATCCGCACCGACCTTTCGGTGACGCTGTTCCTGTCGGAGCCGGACGAATATGACGGCGGCGAGCTCGTCGTGGAGGATCTCTATGGCTCCCATGAGGTTAAGCTCCCGGCGGGTGATCTCGTCCTCTACCCGGCGACGAGCCTCCACATGGTGACACCGATCACGCGCGGCACCCGCGTCGGGTCGTTCTTCTGGCTGCAGAGCATGATCCGCGACGCTCAGGCGCGAAGCCTCATCTTCGATCTCGACGGGACGATCCAGAGCCTGACGGAGCGCGTCGGGTCGGACGACCCGGATTCCGTGCGGCTGACGGGCATCTACCACAACCTGATCCGCTACTGGGCCGAGGTCTGACGCGTGCTGGGCAGACGATTCACGATCGCACTCGGCATCCTCTATCTCACGGTAGCCGGCGCATCAGCCCAAGGATTGGAGCCTGGCCCGATCGCCCTCACCCCGGCGAGCGGCGGGCACGAGCTCTCGCCCTGGTCGATGTTCCTCAACGCGGACATCCTGGTGAAGGGCGTGATGGTGGGCCTCGCGTTCGCATCGCTCAGCACCTGGACGATCTTCCTCGCGAAGATCGCCGAGCTCGCCATCGCCAAACGCAAGCTGTTGGGCGCACTCGCGCGCCTCTCGCAATGCGCGTCTCTGGTGGAGGCTGCGCGCTCCGTCGGCACCCGCCGCAACGTCCTGGCGAAGCTGGTGCGGGACACCGCCGACGAGGTGCGGCTCTCGGCCGGCATCGACAACGTTGCGGGCCTGAAGGAGCGGGTCGTCTCGGTGCACGCGGACGTGTTGCGCGTCGAGGCGAAAGGCGTCCGGCGGGGCCTCGGGCTCCTCGCGACGATCGGCTCGATCTCGCCCTTCGTGGGCCTGTTCGGCACCGTGTGGGGCATCATGAACAGCTTCATCGGGATCGCGAAGTCGAATACGACCAATCTCGCGGTCGTGGCGCCCGGCATCGCGGAGGCGCTGCTCGCGACGGCGATCGGCCTCGTGGCGGCGATCCCGGCGGTCATCATCTACAATCACTTCGCGCGCGCCACGAAAGGCTATCTCGACCTCGCGAGCCTGGCGTCGAGCGCGGTCGCGCGGCTCCTCTCGCGCGATCTCGACCGGTCGCGCTCGCGCACCTACCCGGCAGCCGCGGAGTAGCGGATGGGCGCATCGCTGGGGGACCTCAACGCCGAGGACGAGTTCGACGAGGCGCATGACATCAACGTCACGCCCTTCATCGACGTCATGCTCGTCCTCCTCATCATCTTCATGGTGGCGGCCCCGCTCTCGACCGTCGACCTGCCGGTCGACCTGCCGAGCTCCAGCGCGACGCCGCAGAAGAAGCCCGACAAGCCGACCTACATCACGATCAAGCCGGACCTGTCGGTCGCGGTCGGCGAGACGTCGGTGAAGCGCGTCGACCTCGCGGGCACGCTGGAGCGGGTCGTGCCCGAGGGCAAGGACAAGCGCCTGTTCCTGCGCGCGGACCGCACCGTGCCCTATGGCGAGCTGATGGATGTGCTGGAGCAGCTCAGGCTCGGCGGGTATCTCAAGGTGTCGCTCGTCGCGCGGGAGGGCGTGCCCGACGCCGCCGCGCCCGCCGTGAAGCCCGAGCCCGGCAAACCCGGGGGGGCCCCGTGAAGGCATCGTCGGTCGTGGAGGCCGGGCTCGTGCCGGCCTGCGGTCTCGCCGTGCCGGCCTGGATGCTGGCGGCGATCGGCGCCGTCATCCTGCATGCGGGATGCGCGCTGGCGCTCGCGGGCGCGCTCACATCGGACGACCAGGACGTGGCTTTGGGCGCGCCGGCGATCGAGGTCGGCATCGAGCTCGCCTCGCCGAAGCTCGAACAATCCGACCTGCCGCCCGGCCCCGAGGCCGAGAGCTCGGTCGCGACCCCCGCGATGCCGGAGCAGAAGGCCGTCGTCGAGGAGACGCAGTTCGAGAAGGACAAGCCGGTCGAGAGCGAAGACCCGGATCGGATCGTCTCGCCGACCGCGACCGAGAAGCCGAAGGACGAGGAGCCCACGAAAGCGACGGTCACGACCCACGCGTCCGAGGAATCGGTCGCGTCCGAAGCGGCCGCGCCGCCCGTCGTCGAGAACGCGCCCGAAGCCGAGCGTTCGGTCGCGCCCGCGCAGGGCACGGGCGACAGCGCCCAGCGCATCAAGGCCGCCTGGCAGAAGGAGCTCGTCGCCCACATCAACCGGCAGAAACGCTACCCGGCCGGACCCGCGCGGCGCAACGAGGAGATCGTGCTGAGCTTCACGCTCGACCGCGTCGGCCATCTCGTGGCGGTCAACGTCGCGAAGAGCTCGGGAGACCCGGCCTTCGACGAGGCCGCGGTCTCCATGCTGCGCCGCTCGGACCCGGTGCCCCAGCCGCCGGCGCGCATCGCCGACGAGGGACTGACCTTCAGCCTGCCCGTGATCTTCCGGGCGAAGAACCGTCCGACGGGCTGACGCGCAGTCTCGTTCATCGGTTGATGTAGCCCGTCTTGGCGGGTGCGCTCGCGGGTGCCTCCGCCACGAGCCGTTGCAGGCCGAACCGGTTCAAACCGCCCGCGCTCACGCTCACCAACATGACGAGCGCCGCGACGACGACCACCACGAGGCCACCGAGCCCCGCGAGCCGTCCAGGACTTGGCAGCATCGATCGACCCGGGAGGGCGGGGCGCACCTCGGCGGAACGCTGTCCCGTTCTGCGGGATTTGGGGGATCGCGTCTGAGGTCGAGGTCGGCTCATGCGGTCGAGCCTCGCAGGCGGCACTTAACGAAACCTCGACATCGCGTCGAAGCTCGGTTCGCGCTATCCGTGGCGGCAGCCGACGAGAACAGGAGAGGACCAAGTGATACACGTCATCGCGATCATCACCGCGAAGCCCGGGCACCGCGAGAGCGTGCTCGAGCATTTCCGCGCGAACGTCCCGGCCGTGCACGCCGAGCAGGGCTGCCTCGGCTACGAGCCGGTGGTGGACGCGCAAGGCGCGGGCGGCATGCAGGCGCCGATCGGCCCGGACGCCTTCATGGTCGTCGAGAAATGGGAAAGCCTCGACGCGCTGAAGGCGCACGCGGCCGCGCCCCACATGGCGGCTTACGCGGCGAAGGTGAAGGACATGCTGGCCACTCGGGTGATCCACATCCTCACGCCTGCTTGATGCCCCTCGCACGAGCGTTCCCTTCGCGGCGGGCGGGCATTGTGTCTACAATGGCCGCATGCCACGCCACGATGGACACGCGACGCCCCTCCACCCTCGCGGCCCTGCGCGAAGCGCAATCCTGATCATCGCGGCCGTGCTCGCGACGGCCGGCCGCGCCGCGGCGGGGTGCGGCGAGGCCCCGAGGCCGCGCCTCGACTGGGCGGGCTGCATGAAGTCGCAGCTCCTCCTGGAGGACAACGACCTCACGGACGCGAACCTCACGAAGACGCGACTGACCTCGACGGACCTGCGCCGATCGAAGCTCGGCGGCGCGAAGCTCGCGGAATCGGAGATCAGCTTCGCGAAGTTCGGGGCCGCGGACCTGTCGGGGGCGGACCTCGAGAAGACGATCGGCTGGCGAGCCGATTTCAAGGATGCCGCGCTCGAGCGCGTCAACTTCACGATGGCGCAGATGAGCCGCGCGAGTTTCGTCGGCGCGAAGCTCGCAGGCGCGAACTTCGCCAAATCCGAGATGAACCGCTCGGAGTTCACCGGCGCGGACCTGACGGGCGCGGACATGTCGAAAGCGGAGCTCGCACGCGTCGACTTTCGCAAGTCGAACTTGTCCAAGGTGAATTTCAGCGTCTCGAACCTGTCGCGCGCGAACCTCACGGACGAGAATCTGGAGGGCGTCCAGCTCGGCGGCGCGTATATGTACCTCACGCAACTCGGCGGCGCCGACCTCACCCGGGCGATCGGGCTGAAGCAGCCTCAGCTCGACATCGCGTGCGGCACACCGGACACGAAACTGCCCGCCGGCTTGCAGCGCCCGAAATCCTGGCCTTGCGGGAACGAAGACCAGGAATAGATTGTCATCACGCTCTAATCCTTCGCGAGGTCGCCGATCAGGCTCGCCGCGACGCTGAGCTTCGAGACCGTCAGGCCCGAGGCCGCGATGGCGGCGACCGCCTCGCGGATGCGGCCGACCTCGCCGCCGCGCGACTCGGCCCAGCCCGTGACGGCCGCCTCGGCGTC
>CAHJXE010000174.1 GCA_903644085.1 Hyphomicrobiales bacterium | reverse complement strand
GCGGTCGGCGGGCGCGACGTCCGGCAGGCCCTTGGCGGCCCGCACCTGTTTCGTGCGCGCGAGGATCGCCTCGGCGCGCGCCCAGGCGGCCTCCTCCGTGTCGGCGAGGATCGGCCGGAACGAGAGGCTGAAGCGGATGGCCCGCTCGCGCCCGTGCCGGGACGCGGCCTCCCGCACGCGGGAAATCGTGTCGCGCACTTGGGCATGCGTCTCGCCCCAGAGCGCGTAGATGTCGGCGTGCTTGCCCGCGACCTCGACCGCAGCGGGCGAGGATCCCCCGAAATAGACCGGGAGGTGCGGGCGCTGCACCGGCTTCACGCTCGAGAAGCCCTTGGCGACGCGGTAGTAGCGGCCCTCGTAGTCGAAGGGCGTCTGGCTGGTCCAGGACGCCTTGACGATGTCGAGGTACTCGCTGGTGCGCGCGTATCGCTCCTCCTTGGTCAGGAAGTCGCCGTCCTGCGCGAGTTCGGCATCGTTGCCGCCCGTGATGATGTGGACGCCCGCGCGGCCGTTGGTCAGGTGGTCGAGGGTCGCAAACTGACGCGCCGCGACGGTCGGGGCCTGGAAGCCCGGACGGTGCGCGATCATCAGGTTGACGCGCTCGGTCGCCGCGGCCGCGTAGGCGCCGAGCAGGAGGGCATCCGGCGTCGTCGAGTGGAACGCCACCAGGAACCGGTCGAAACCGCCGTACTCGTGCGCCTGCGCGACGGCCCGGATGTAGTCGCGGTCGACGACCGGCCCCTCGCTCGGGTGGGTCTCGGAACCGTATTGCGGGGCCACGTAGCCGATGACCTCGATGTCGCGACGCTCAGTCATTGTGATCTCCTGGTTCAGAGGTCGAGGGCGAGGCGCCCGGCCGAGAGCCGGACGCTGTCGCCCTGGGGCGTGTGGACGCGCGCGCAGAGCACGTTGCGCAGGTGGCGCTCCAGCGGGTTCGCGCGCGACAGGCCCGGATTGCCCGCCGCCTCGACGGCACGCTGAACGACCTGGATCGCGGTCTCGGTCACGGTCAGCTTCGTGAACCCGCTCTCGCTCGCGGAGGCCGGCCGGCCCTCGTCCGCTGCGTAGACCGCGGCGGCGAGCAGGCGCTCGTTGACGAGGAGCAGCCGCTCACTCTCGCCCACGCTGTCCTGGAAGCGCGGAAGCTGCGCCAGCGGCGCGCCGAGATTCGACGGGACCCGGTCCTTGAGGAAGGCGATGAGCCAAGCCTGCGCGGCCCGGGCCACGCCGTCATAGACGGCCGCGATCAGCGTCGTGTTCCACGCAAGATAGAGCGGGTCCGGGCTGCCCCACGCTGCGGGCGCCCGGACATCGACCGCGTGATCGAGCGGGACCGCGACGTCGTCGAGCACGACGTCGTGGCTGCCGCTCGCCCGCATGCCGAGCTGGTCCCATGTCTCTTCGACGCGCAGGCCCGGCACCGTCATGGGCACGAGGAACAGGCCGACGTGGGGCTCCGCCTCGTCCGTCTTCGCCCAGACCAGGCCCCAGGTCAGGCCCGGAGCGCCGGTCGAGTAGATCTTGCGGCCGGAGAGCCGCCAGCCGTCACCCGAGGCCCGTGCGATCGTCGCCGGCAAGCCGCCCCGGGCGGGCGAGCCGAGTTCCGGCTCGACCCGCAGGACGTTGAGGAGGGCGCCCGTCTCGACCGCCGAACGTTGTACGAGGTCGCGCAGATGCGCGGGCCAAGCGGTGGAGCCCGCCAGGCTGGCGTGGTGGACGAACTGCATTGCGAGGACGAGCGCGGTCGAGGGATCGGCCTGGGCGACCTTGCCGACGACGTCGCGTGCATGCGACAGCGTCGCGCCGCCGCCCCCGGCCGAGCGCGGGACCGTGAGGGCGATGAGCCCCGCGGCGCGCAGGTCGGCAAAGTTCTGGTGAGGAAACGACCCGTCGCGATCATGCCGCTCCGCCCGCCCGGCGAGGTCGCGCAAGAGTTGCGCCGACAGCGCGGGCGCGTTCGGCGGCGCACTTTCCCCGCCTTCAACGAGGACGGGGCGAAAGGCGGTCGCGGCGGCCTGTCTCGACGTGCTCACGCTCAGATCCCCAGGCCCTGGTCGTTGAAAAGGTGCCCGATGATGCGGCCCTCGAGCGCCGCGAGACCCGGATCGCCGCGACGCCGCGGGCGCGGCACGTCGACCGGGAGATCGAGCGCGACCCGGCCGGCATCGATGACCAGGATGCGGTCCGCGAGCGCCACCGCCTCGCCGACATCGTGCGTGACGAGGACGGCGGTGAAGCGCTGCGCCGTCCAGATCCGCTCGACGAGGCCCTGCATCTCGATGCGGGTGAGCGCGTCCAGCGCGCCGAGCGGCTCGTCGAGCGCCAGGAAGCGCGGCCGGCTGACGAGCGCGCGGGCAAGCGCGACCCGCTGCTTCTGTCCGCCGGACAGGACGGAGGGCCACTCGCCCGCGCGGTCGTCGAGACCGACCTCGCGCAGAGCCTGCAAGGCCTGTTCGCGGCGCTGGGCCGCCGGGATCGCGGGGTCGAGCCCGACCTCCACGTTCGCCACGACCCGCGCCCAGGGAAGGAGCCGCGGCTCCTGGAACATGAGCCGGCTCGCCCGGGCGGCGGCGCGCTCGCTGCCGACCCGCACCTCGCCCGCGCTCGGCGTGTCGAGTCCGACCATCAGGCGCAGGAGCGTCGACTTTCCGCAGCCGCTCTTGCCCACGACCGCGACGAACTGGCCGGCCGGGATGTGCAGGTCGAGCCCTGCCAGCACCTCCGTCTCGCCGAACGCCTTGCGCAGGCCGCGTACGGTGACGGGCAGGCCGGGCGGCGGGCCGGGCGCATCGGCACGGGCGGACAGGTCGAGGGCGTCGGCGGCGCGCTGCAGAGCGAGCGTGGACATCGGGCGTCTCGTCAACGGGTCTGAAAGGCCGGGTGCCACTGGAGCGACAGACGCTCGAGCAGCCGGGCGACGCTGTCGGCGAGCTTGCCGAGCAAAGCGTAGATGACGATGGACAGGACCACGACGTCGACGAGCAGGAACTCGCGCGCCTGCATGGCCATGTAGCCGATCCCCGAGGAGGCCGAGATCGTCTCCGCCACGATGAGGGTCAGCCACATGATGCCGAGCGCGTAGCGCAGGCCGACGAAGATCGACGGCAGCGCGCCCGGCAGGATCACGCGCCAGAAGAGCCGCGCCGGGGACATGCCGTAGACGCGGCCCATCTCGACGAGCTGCGGGTCGACGCCCCGGATGCCGTGCAGCGTGTTGATGTAGATCGGGAAGAAGACGCCGAGCGCGACGAGGAACAGCTTGGCCTCCTCGTCGATCCCGAACCAGAGGATCACGAGCGGGATCATCGCGAGATGGGGCACGTTGCGGATCATCTGCAACGTCGTGTCGGTCACGCGCTCGGAGAGCGACGACAAGCCGTTCGCGAGCCCGAGCGCGAGCCCAATCCCGCCCCCGACCACGAAGCCGGAGAGGGCCCGCAACGTCGAGACCCCGATGTTCTGGGCGAGCTCGCCCGTTCGCGCGAGCCGGACCGCTGCCGCCACGACGCCGGACGGCGCCGGCAGGACGTTCGCCGGGATCTCGCCGAGCCGGGAGGCGGCCTCCCACACGGCGACCAGCGCGACCGGCAGCAGCCAGCCGATCGCACCCTGCGGGATGTGCCTCGCCATCAAGACGCCGCCTGCAGGCGCGAGCCGGTGCCGCCGTGCTGGCCCACGGTGAACTCGTTCGCGATCGACTGGCGCAGCCCGCTGCGCCGGCCATCGATGCCGAGCGCCGGGAAGAGGAGCTCGGCCACCCGATAGGCCTCCTCGAGATGCGGGTAGCCGGAGCCGATCACCGTCCCGATCCCGACCGCCTGGTACTCGCGCAGCCGCTCCGCGACCTGATCCGGTGTGCCGACGAGTGCGGTCCCGGCCCCCGTCCGCACGAGGCCGACGCCGGCCCAGAGGTTCGGCCCGACGATGAGGTTGTCGCGGCGCCCGCCGTGGAGGGCCGCCATGCGCTTCTGGCCCTCGGAATCCATCTGCTGGCCGAAGCGTTTCTGCGCGGCCGCGATCTGCTCGTCGCTCACCCGGCTGATCAGCCGGTCGGCCGCCGCCCAGGCCTCCTCCTCGGTCTCGCGCACGATGAAGTGCAGGCGTATGCCGAAGTTGAGCTTGCGCCCCCGTGCGGCCGCCTTGGCGCGGGCGCGCTCGATCTTCTCGGCGACGCTCGCGACCGGCTCGCCCCAGGTCAGGTAGGTGTCGGTGTGTTCGGCCGCGATCTCCTGGCCGGCATCGGACGAGCCGCCGAACCAGAGCGGCGGGTGGGGCGACTGCACGGGCGGGAAGTCGAGCCGGCCGTTCTCGATGCTGTAGTACTTGCCGTGCGTCGTCACGGTCTCGCCGGACAGGAGCCCGCGCCAGATCCGCAGGAACTCGTCGGCCTGCGCGTAGCGCTCGTCATGGGGGAGGAACACGCCGTCGCCCGCGAGCTCGGCCGGGTTGCCGCCGCACACGACGTTGAGCAGGAGGCGGCCGCCCGACAGCCGGTCGAGGGCGGCCGTCTGCCGGGCCGCGGAGGCGGGCGACACCACGCCCGGCCGGAGCGCTACAAGATATTTCAGCCGCTCGGTCACGAGCGCGAGGCCGGTCGCGGTGATCCAGCTGTCCTCGCAGGACTGGCCGGTCGGCAACAGGACACCCTCGTAGCCGAGCTGATCCACCGCCTGGGCGACCTGCTTAAAATACGGGAACTCGGCCGGGCGCTGCTGGCGCTCGGAGCCGAGATACGACCCGTCGCCGTGGGTCGGGATGAACCAGAAGAAGCTGATCGGGTCGGCGGGCGGGCGAAGCGGCGTGACGCTCATCGGGATGATCCTGTCTGTCGTGATGCTCAGCTCTGGGGCGCCGTCCAGACAGCGTCGCGAACGGTGACCGCGCGGGGCACGAGGCCGAGCCGGAGAAACGTGTCCGCGATCCCCTGCTGGCTCTGGACGATGCGGTCGGTGAGCGGGGTGAGTTTGATCGTCAGGCGGGCGGCCGCGCGCTGCTGAGCCTCCAGCTCGACGCCCGTCACCTCCGAGATCGCCTGGGCGAGCTTGTCGCGGTTGCCGGCCGCCCAGTCCGTCGATTCACGGATGCCCTCCAGCGCCGCCTTCAGCACGGCCGGGTGCTGGGCCGAAAAATCGCGGTTGGCGAGGTAGAACGAGTTCGACTCGAGCACGCCGTCCGTCGTCGTCAGCACCTTCGCGCCATGGCGCTGCTCGGCGAGGGCGAAATAGGGGTCCCACACCGCCCAGGCATCCACGCTGCCGCGCGAGAAGGCCGCCACCGCGTCGGCCGGGTTAAGATAGGCGGGCGTGACGTCTGCGGGCGTCAGGCCGGCCTTGGCGAGCGCCTGCACGACGAAGTTGTGCGAGCTGGAGCCTTTGGCGAAGGCGAGCCGCTTGCCCTTGAGGTCCGCGAGCGTGCGGATCGTCGAAGCCGGCGGCAGCAGGATCGCGGAAAGCTGGGCGGGCGTCGCGGCCGCGTAGACGATCTTCGCGCCCGCTACCTGGGCGAAGACGGGCGGCGTGTCGCCCGCCGCCCCGAGATCGACCGCCCCGATCCCCAGCGCCTCCATGATCGGCGGCCCGTACTGGAACTCGATCCACTTGACGCTCTCGACGCCGAGCGCCTTTAGCTTGGCCTCGATCGTGCCCTGCTGGCGCGCCACGACCAGGATGCCGCTCTTCTGGTAGCCGATGCGGAACTCCTTCGGCGCCGCCTCCCCAGCGGCCCGGGCCGAGTCTGCGAGGGCGGGAGCGGCAAGAAGACCGCCAACGGCCGTTCGACGTGTGATCATCTGCAACCTGTGTGGTAAATCTGATGGAGACAGCATGTTTTGAGCGCAGGATTGCCGTACGCCATGAGCGGATGATGGGGTAAAACGTCAGACAGCATACAGATAAGCGGCAACCGTCTCCTAACGCTACATTGTGGTGTCCTTGCGCCTAGGCGTCAATTAGGCGTTGGTGCCAAACATTCGGGGTAACAAGAATTCAGGTTCTCCTAGACATGACAGTCCGAGAACGTTTTCCTCGCTCAAGCGACGACTGATGCAAATCGATCCTGTTCTACCCCGGTAACGTGTCGGCGAGCGAGTTCGGCGCAGTTGTCGACACGGCCGCGCGGCGCTCCGGGCCGAGCGACACCCTGATCGACCTGGTGGCCCCGGAGAGCGGGACGTTCGAGATCCCCGACATCGGCGGCATCGTGGATCTCGCTTGGCGTACGGGCGTGCGCAAGGCATGGACAGCACCTGGGCGAGCCATGCGCGCTTCGGACCGATCGAGCACGGCATCGACGTAGCGATCCAGGCGACGACCAAGTACGAGGCCGGCTACGGCGACACCCCGAGCGGCGTGATCGTGGCGGGAGGCGAGCGGAACCTCGCCGCGCTCCGACGGCATTCGAGGATCAGCGGCAACGGCGCCGTGTCGCCGCCGACCTGCATGCGGCTGTTCTACCGGATGGACACGCTGGAGGCGCGGCTCGACCGTCACGCGGCCACCGCCGAGAGGCTGATGCGGTCGTTCGAAGCCCGGCCGTTCGTGGCCGACATCCTGAGCCCCGCGCGCGCCGCGAGCCTATCACGAGCGCTTCGAGACCTACTTCGGGGCAGGCAACGGCCTCTTCACCGTCCGCGCCCGCCTTGAAGCCCGCAACCTGTGCTGACCGGCCCGGGTCAGAAAGCCGGTCTGGTGATGCGAGGTCTCCTCCGATTGATAGTGGCCGACGAACAGGCGCAACTCGCGGAAGTTTCCGAGCGACATCACACACGCTTTCGTCAACGAGACCGAGCGCACGGCCGAACTCCTCTGGATCATGATCGGTCTGGACCGCCCCGGGTTTCCCGGAGGCTCCAACTTTTGAGAGGATGGAGCCATGACGAAGCGAACACCATCGTATTCACCTGAGGTCCGTGAGCGGGCGGTCAGGATGGTTCTGGACCACCAGGGCGAGCACGCCTCGCAATGGGCA
>CAHJXE010000173.1 GCA_903644085.1 Hyphomicrobiales bacterium | reverse complement strand
GTCGCGAACTGGGGAAACACGGCGTCGGGCGCCGCGAGGAGCTTTCTGGCGCAGGCGAGGTAGGACACGTCGGTGTGGATCTTTCGGGTGAAGACCGGGAAGCCGTCGAGCCCGTCGACCTGGGCGCGCTTGATCTCCGAATCCCAGTAGGCGCCCTTCACGAGCCGCACCATGATGCGCCGGCCGCAGCGGCGCGCGAGGTCGACGATCCAGTCGATCACGTAGGGGCAGCGCTTCCCGTAGGCCTGGATCACGAAGCCGATGCCGTTCCAGCCGGCGAGGTCGGGATCGAGGGCCAGCGCCTCCAGCAGGTCGAGCGAGATCTCCAGGCGATCCGCCTCCTCGGCGTCGATGTTGAGGCCGATATCGTGGCGGCGCGCCAGGAGGGCGAGCCCTTTGAGTCGGGGCAGAAGCTCGCCCATCACCCGGTCGATCTTGGACCGCGCGTAGCGCGGGTGCAGCGCCGACAGCTTGATGGAGATGCCCGGCCCCTCGTAGATCCCGCGTCCCGCCGAGGCCCGGCCGATCGCCAGAATGGCGCCCTCGTAATCCGCGAGGTAGCGCGCCGCGTCGTCGGCGGTCGTCGCGGCCTCGCCCAGCATGTCGTAGGAGTAGCGGAAGCCTCGCGCCTCGTGGCGGCGACTGTTCGCGAGCGCTTCCGCGATCGTCTGCCCGGTCACGAACTGCTCGCCCATCATCCGCATGGCGAGGTCGGTGCCGCGGCGGATCAGCGGCTCGCCGCCGCGCCCGATGAGCCGGGTCAGCGCGGCCGAGAGGCCCGTCTCGTTCGTCGTGGCCGTCAGCCGGCCCGTCACCACGAGCCCCCAGGTGGCGGCGTTGACGAAGAGCGACGGGCTCTGTCCTAGATGGGCGCGCCAGTCGCCCGTCGAGATCTTGTCGCGGATCAGCGCGTCGCGGGTCGCGGCGTCGGGCACGCGCAGCAGCGCTTCCGCGAGGCACATCAGCGCGATGCCCTCCTGGCTCGACAGCGAATACTCGTGGATCAACCCCTCGACGCCGCCCCCGCGCGTCTTGCCGCGCAGGGTCCGAACGAGATCCTCGGCGGCCGCTTTCGCGCGTGCGGCGGCGGCGGGCGCGAGCGTCGCGAGATCGAGCAGTCCCGCGACGCAATCGGGCTCAGGCCGGCGATACGCCGCCGTGATCGCGGCACGCAGCGGCGTCTGCGCGGGAAGCCCGGAGCGGAACGCCGCGAAAGGCCGATCCGCCTCACGTATCGGGGCAGGGCGAACCGCGAGGGCAGAGGACATCCCCAGGGCAGAGGAGATCCCCAGGGCAGAGGAGATCCCCAGGGCAGGGGAGATCCCCAGGACAGGGGAGATCGCGAGCGCAGCGTCCATGATCGATCGTCCGTCGGCGTGGAGACGATCCCATATGTACGGCGTACCGTGCCGCGTTTCGAGACGGTCATCCCACAACAAGGCCGTGGTTTTCACGGCTAGATAAGCTATCAACCGCGGAACATGACGATCGACAAGGTGGACCGCCGCATTCTGCTCGCCCTTCAGGAGGATGGCCGGATCGCGACGGTGGATCTCGCGGGGCGGGTCGGCCTCTCGCCCACCTCCACGGCCGAGCGGGTGCGCCGGCTCACGCGCGAGGGCTTCATCACCGGCTACGGGGCACGGCTCGACCCGCATCGTCTCGGATTGGGTCTGCTCGTTTTCGTGGAAGTCTCGCTCGACAAGACGACGGCCGATGTCTTCGAGCGTTTCGCGGCCGCGGTCCGGCGCGCCCCGGAGGTGCTCGAATGCCACATGGTGGCGGGTGGCTTCGACTATCTGGTCAAGGCGCGTGTCGCCGACATGCCGGCGTACCGGCGATTCCTCGGAGAGGTGCTGCTCGCGTTGCCGGGCGTGACGGAGACCAGGACCTACGCGGTCATGGAGGAGGTCAAGCGGGACGGTCCGCTGCCCGTCTGAGCGAGCGGACGCTCAGGCCGCCTGCAGCATCTTCTCGACCTCGTTCACGAGATCGCGCAGGTGAAAGGGCTTCGACAGGATCTTGGCGTCGCGCGGCGCGCGGTTGTCGGGGTTGAGCGCGACGGCCGCGAACCCGGTGATGAACATCACCTTCATGTCCGGGTCGAGCTCGGTCCCACGCCGCGCGAGTTCGATCCCGTCCATTTCCGGCATCACGATGTCGGTCAGGAGAAGCTCGAACGGTTCCTCGCGCAGGCGGTTGTAGGCCGATACGCCATTGTCATACGACGACACGTCGTAGCCGGCGTTCTGGAGTGCCTTCGCCAGAAACCGGCGCATGTCGTTGTCGTCTTCGGCGAGAAGGATCTTCATGACGGGCGGAACCTGTCGGGCTTGATTCGGCTTCTTCGATAAGGGCCTCGTCAGGGTAAATAAGAGATAAAGCGGCCTTCGTGTGGCGGTCGGCCCAGGCTCTTGGTGGACATCGGATGCGGCCGGAGCGACAGTGACATCGATGCCACCCGCCCCTACGCCGATCGTGAGACGGACCGAGCTCCAGGACGAGTTCTCGCCGCCGTTCGTCGTCGTTGAACCCGCCTCGCAGACCCGCGCCTTCGTGTTCAACGCGCCGCATGCGGGAGATGTCTACCCTGCGGCCTTCTTGGACGCGTCCCCGCTCGATGCGACCGCGCTCAGGCGCTCGGAGGACGCCTTCGTGGACCGGCTGGTCGGCGGGATGGTGGCGCTCGGCGCACCTCTCATGAGCGCGCGCTTCCCGCGCGCATTCCTCGACGTGAACCGGGAACCCTACGAACTCGACCCCCGCATGTTCGACGGCCGCTTGCCGCCCTACGCGAACACGCGCTCCATGCGCGTCGCTGGCGGGCTCGGGACCGTGCCGCGCATCGTGGCGGACGGGCACGACATCTACCGCGGTCGGCTATCGGTCGACGAGGCGCTGGCGCGGATCGACGGGCTCTACAAGCCCTATCACCGCATGCTGCGCGGGCTGTTGAAGCGCACCGCCGACATGTTCGGCCACGTCGTGCTGGTCGACTGCCACTCGATGCCTTCGGGCAGCTTCGCGCGCGACGAATCGATGCGAGCCGATATCGTGCTCGGCGACCGTTACGGCACGAGCTGCCGGGGCACGCTGACCGATCTCGTCGAGGCGACGTTCCGGTCCGCCGGCTATGCGGTTGTGCGCAACAAGCCCTACGCGGGCGGGTTCATCACTGAGCATTACGGCGCGCCGGCGCTCGGCCGCCACGCGCTACAGGTCGAGATCAACCGCGCCCTGTACATGGATGAGCGCACGTTGGAGCCGCTCGCCAGCTTCTCGGAGATCTCGACCGATCTCGCGGCTGTCTTCGCCACCATCATGGACCATGCCGCCGAGGATCTCGAGCCACGGCGCATGGCAGCGGAGTAGACCTCCCGTTCGATCTCAGAACGAAAAGGGGCCGCACCGAGGTGCGGCCCAAGTCTAGGGAGGAAACGCCCAAAGAGGGCAGCAACGTCGCAAGGCAACGTTGCAATGCACAATTTAAGGTGCGCCGCACAAAACGCAAGAGAAATCTCGCGCGTTTCGTGTCGGAATAGATTGAAGCCGAGAGAGGCCCGGACGCGGGCAGGGGAGATGAGTGTGAAGCCGGTCGAGTTTTCGAGCTTCGTCAACGAGCTTGCGACATTGTCGGGCAGCGCGATCCTGCCCTTCTTCCGCACGGCCCTGACCGCTCAGGACAAATCGGCGGCGGGGGGCGCGTTCGACCCCGTGACTGAGGCCGACAAGGCGGCCGAGATCGTGATCCGTCGCCAGATCGCCCGGGTGTTCCCGGCCCACGGGATCGTCGGGGAGGAGTTCGGTGCGGAGCGGGAGGATGCCGAGTTCGTCTGGGTGCTGGACCCGATCGACGGCACGCGCGCCTTCATCGCGGGGCTGCCGCTCTGGGGCACGCTGATCGGGCTCCTGCGCAACGGCGATCCGGCCTATGGGCTGATGCACCAGCCCTTCATCGGCGAGCGTTTCTTCGGCGATGGCGGCAGCGCCCGCTATCGCGGGCCGCACGGCGAGCGCCGCCTGACGACGCGGCGCTGCGACCGGCTCGGCGACGCGATCCTGTCCACCACGAGCCCGAAGATGTTCGGGGGCGACATCGCGGCCGCCTATGAGCGGGTCGAGGCCGAGGTGAAGCTCGCCCGCTATGGTTACGATTGCTACGCCTATTGCATGCTGGCGGCTGGGCAGATCGACCTCGTGATCGAGGCCGGGCTGAAGCCCTACGATATCGTTGCGCTGATCCCGATCATCGAAGGAGCGGGCGGCATCGTGACCTCTTGGGACGGCGGCTCAGCCGCCAAGGGCGGCTCGGTCGTGGCCTGTGGGGACCCGCGCCTCCACGCGATCACGCTCGAGTTGCTGAACCGGTAGGTGGTCTGCGACCGGGAGGTCGTCGAGGAACGCGTCGAACGCGGCCCAGAACCGGTCGCGGATCGCGTCGCTCTCCATCAGGATCTCGTGGCGCGCGCCCGGGATCACGACGAGCGATCCCGCCGGCAGGCCGCGGGCGAAGAGCTCGATCGCGGGCGTCGAGCAGACAGGGTCCTGGCCCGCCGCGACCATCAGCGTCGGCATCGCGACCCGGGCCGCGTAGTCTCGCCCCCGGAAGCGCGCCATCGCCCGGAAGGCGGCGTCGAGCCAGCCGATCGTCGGTGCCCCGATGGCGCCCGTGCCGAGAGATCTCGCGAGCGCGGCATTGCGCGCGTAGCGAACCGGGTCGCCGCAGAGGCGGTTGCCCTCGAAGGGCAGGAGCGAGATCGAGCGCAACTCGCCGCCCGGCACCGAGCGTCGGCCGAGCCCGGCGAGGCGGAGCACGCGGGCGAGCACGCGGATCATCGCCGGGCGCTTGACGACGCTGAGCCCGATCATAGGCGCGGCCGCGACGAGGCGGTCCGTGGGCAGCCAGCCCTCGGCCGCGGCGGTGAGCGCGATGCAACCGCCCATCGAGTGCGCGAGGCCGACGATCGGGCGCGGCATGCTGGGCAGGATGCTCGCGGCCACGGCCTCGACGTCGTGGCGGAAATCCTCGAAGCGCTCGACGTGACCCCTGTGGCCGTCCGCGACGCTGCGTCCCGACGCGCCCTGTCCGCGCCAGTCGAAGGCCACGACCGCGAAGTCGCGCGCCACGAGTTCGCCCACGACTTCGTGGTATTTCTCCACGAATTCGGCACGACCCTGGAAGACGAGGACCGTCCCACGTGCTGTGCCGTGTGGATGCCAGGTCGCGGTCCTCAGTCGCAGCTTGTCGGCGGTCTCGATCCACGCGAGCGTGACACCGGGCGGCGCCGGATTTTCGGCCGTATCAAGCAGGCCGGGTCTATCGTGCGGACCCGGCGGGTCTCCGTTTTTTCGGATACTCGGGTTCATCATCACCCTTGAAGCAACGTCATAGATCACTATTTCTGCGATGCGCCGGCCATGGTGGCGGCGCGAAGGTCCGGCCTTCGGGCGGACTTTGACTGCATGTCGCTTTTATGAGGATATGCCATGCGACAGTTCGATCTTGCACCCCTGTACCGCAACACCGTCGGTTTCGACCGGCTTTTCTCGATGATCGACCAGATCGGCACCGTCGAGGCGGCCCCGACCTATCCGCCCTATAACATCGAGCGCACCGGCGAGAACGCTTATCGCATCTCGGTCGCGGTGGCGGGCTTCACCCCCGACGATCTCTCGATCGAGGTGAAGGAGAACGCGCTGACCATCCGCGGCGACCGCAAGGCGTCGACCGACGGCGAGGCGCGGCCCGACGTGCTCTACCAGGGCATCGCGGCGCGCAGCTTCGAGCGGCGCTTCCAACTCGCCGACTACGTCCAGGTGAACGGCGCCAACCTGGAGCACGGATTGCTCCACGTCGATCTCGTGCGCGAGATCCCGGAGGCGAAGAAGCCCCGTCAGGTCCCGATCAACGGGCGCGTCGCGCAGCAGACGATCGAAGCCAAAACGGCCGAGATCAAGACGGCCGAGGTCAAGAAGGCCGCGTGATCGCCGACTCGACGACCTAGTCGTGGGCGCCCCGGGATGACCGGGGCGCTTTTCGTTCGAGCGCAGGCCTGACCGGGGTCGATGCCGTACCGCCTCGTCATCTTCGACTTCGACGGCACGCTCGCCGACACGCTGCCGTGGTTCGAATCCGTTCTCGATGGAGTGGCGGACCGTTACGGGTTCCGGCGTCCGGGGGATCTCGACCGTGAGACGTTGCGGCGCTCCGATGGGCGCACCCTGTTGGCGCTGCTCGGGGTGCCACGCTGGAAATTGCCATTCATCGCGCGGCATATGCGGCGGCTGACATCGCGAGACGTCCACACGATCCGTCTTTTCGCGGGAGTCTCCGCCATGCTGGAGCGCTTGGCCGAGCATGACGTTGTTCTGGCGATCGTGAGTTCAAACAGCGAGGCGAACATCCGCCGCGTGCTGGGCACACCCGATGCCGCGAAGATCGATCACTTCGCCTGCAGCGCGTCGCTCTTCGGCAAATCCGCGAAGATCCGCCGCGTGCTGCGATGCGCGGGCGTCCCGCCCCACGAAGCGCTGTATGTTGGGGACGAGTTACGCGACGCGGAAGCGGCGGCCCATGCCGGCATCGCGTTCGCGGCCGCGGGCTGGGGCTACGCGACCAGACAGGCGCTGACCTCGATCCGGCCGGTCGCGCTCCTTGAGCGGATCGAAGCGATCGCGGAGGTCGTGCTGCGACGCTGAACCGTCAGTTCGGTGCAGCAGGCGTTGCTGCCGGCGTCTCGCTCTGGTTCGCGGGTGGCGCCCCACGTTCCCCTTTCGGGGGCTCACTCATCTGCGTGACGCCGCTGATGACACGCACGGGCTTCGCGGGCCGGTTGGCCGCCTCGGCGGGTGCCGCGGGCTCGGCCGGGGCGGTCGGCTGAACGGCCGGGGCTGGCGCGGCCGGTGAGGTTCGGGTTCTCGGTTCGGCGCGCGACGCCGACCCGCCGGCTTTCGGGCTCGTCCGTGCCGGGTGGTTGTCCGGGTTGACGCCGTCGACGTCG
>CAHJXE010000172.1 GCA_903644085.1 Hyphomicrobiales bacterium | reverse complement strand
TTGACCTCGTTCAGCAGGCGCAGGTCGTAGATGTCGTGCAGGTCCTCGAGCGCGAGCGGCGCGACGACGGCGGAGCGCGAGGGCCGGAGGATGATGAGCCCTTGCCCGGCGAGGCGCTGCAGCGCCTCCCTGATGGGGGTGCGCGACACGCCGTAGCGCGCCGACAGCTCGCGCTCGTCGAGGCGGTGTCCCGGCTGCACCCGGCCGCGAAGGATGTCCTCCTCGAGCCGGCGTGCGATGTCGCCGGAGAGCGACGGGTCGTCGCCTGCCCCCGTCCGGCGTCCTGCAGGCTTGCGCGGGCGTTCCAGCGTGTCTGCGCTCACGAGGCCTCCGCGGCGTAGATGCGGTTCGCCACGGCCTCCCCGAGGGCGACGAGGCCGTAGAGCAGAAGTCCGCAGAGGCAGAGCACCACGATCGCCGCCATCGACACCTCCGTGTCGGCCCGCGCGGTCGCGAAGATGATGAGGTAGCCGAGCCCCGCCTGCGCGGTGATGAACTCGCCGATGATGACCCCGATGATCGCGAGCGTCACCGCGACCTTCATCCCGCTGAAGATGTAGGGGAGCGCCGCCGGGAACCGGACGTGCAGGAAGATCTGGCGCTCGGTCGCGGTGAGCGAGCGGCAGAGCCGCAGCATGCCGCGGTCGACGCTCGCGAACCCTGCGCTCGTGGCGATCACCACGGGGAAGAACGCGATGAAGACCGAGAAGGCGACGCGCGACTGCGTGCCGATGCCGAGCCAGATGATGAAGAGTGGGGCCAGCGCGATCTTCGGGATCAGCTGGAAGAACACGAGGTTCGGGTAGAGCGCCTCGCGGGCGAGCCGCGAGTAGGTGATCACCACCGCGAGCGCGATGCCGAGCACGCTCGCGAGCACGAAGCCCAGCGCCGACTCGACCGTGGTGGGGATCGCGTGGGTGAGGAGGATGTCCCAGCGCTCGCCGATGTAGCGGAAGGTCGAGAGCGGCGACGGCAGGATCACGGGCGGGATGTGGCCGATCACGCAGGCCGCCTGCCACAGCCCGAGCGCCAGGAGCGCCAATCCGATGGGCAGCAGGATCGCGCGCGCGTTGGAGAGGCCCGCGCCCGGTTCGGCGGCGGGGGTCGCCACCATCGCGCCCGTCTCGGTTCCGATCGCGTTCGCCATCGCGGCTACTCCCCGCCGCCCGTGCGGCCCGACATGGCCCCGCCGTGGCCCTCCTCGATCGTCAGCCGCAGCCGGCGCACCATCTGGCCGAAGGCGGGCGTCTCCTCGATGTCGAGCCGGCGCGGCCGTCCGAACGGCATGGGCTCGTCGAGGATGATGCGCGAGGGCCGCCCGCCCATCACCACCACGCGGTCCGACAGGAAGGCGGCCTCGCGGATCGAGTGGGTCACGAAGATCACGGTCTTGCCGGTCCGCTCCATGATCTCGCTGAGCGTGACGTTCATCTGGTCGCGCGTGATGGCGTCGAGCGCGCTGAACGGCTCGTCCATGAGGAGAATCGCGGGGTCGTGGATCAGCGCGCGGCAGATCGCGACGCGCTGGCGCATCCCGCCCGAGAGCTGGGCCGGCTTGTGGCGCAGGAACCCGTCGAGCCCGACCATCGCCAGGAGTTCACGCGCCCGCTCGCGGTAGCGCTCGACCGGCAGCTTCAGGATGCGCACGGGGAAGAGCACGTTCTCCTCCACGGTTTTCCAGGGCAGGAGCGTAGCGTCCTGGAAGATGATCCCGATATCGCGCCGCGGCGTCACGACCGGGCTCCCGTCGAGCGAGATCGCGCCGCGCGTCGGGCGCTCGAGCCCTGCGATCATCATGAGAAGCGTGCTCTTGCCGCAGCCGCTGGGTCCGAGCAGCGAGACGAACTCGCCCCGAGCGACGTCCAGGCTCGCGGACGCGACGGCCCTGACCGGGCCCTGCCGCCCGCCATAGACCTTCTCGACATCCGCGATGCGGACTAGCGGCATCGCAGCCGACGCCGCCGATTTCGTGCCCGCCGCCGCCGCGGCCGGCGACGGCGCGAGCGCCGCCATCAGACGAGGTACCCCATCAGACGAGGTACTTGGCGTAAGGGGCGGCGTTCCTCTCGGCCGTCGCGAGATCCGCGGGCGAGAGCCTCACGGTCGCGGCGAAGCGGTTCGTGAACAGCACCGCCGGATCCGGCTTCGTGCCCTTGTCGCCGACCGCGTAGCTGACGACGGTGTCCGTCATGGTGGCGACCTTGGCGGGGTCAGCGTAGCCGAAGCCGTGATCCTTCACCTCGGGCACGAGATTGGTCAGGTTCGTGAGCCCGAGCCCGATCTGCGAGTAGGCCTTGCCGGTCGAGCTGATCGCGACTTCGCTGTTCGCCTTGAGGAAGATGTCCACGGCCTCGTCGAAGTTGGTCATCGTGAATTTGATCGCCTCCATGGCGCCCGCCACGAACGCCATGCACAGGTTCGGGTCCTTCGCGACACGGCCGGGCTGGGTCGTTAGCGATTGGCCGTAGAAGATCAGGCCCGCGTCACGGAACAGCATGAAGCGCAGGTCCGAGCCGAGCGGCGCGAGCGAGGGCAGGGTGCTCGTCGCGAAGGACGAGACGGCGTCGACCTGCTTCTCGACGAGCGAGCGCTCGCGCACCTTGCCGTCGATCTGCACGAGGTCGACCTTCTTCCAGTCGAAGCCGGTCTTCTCCGCGTAGAGCGGCAGGAAGGGGTACTCGCCGGACGAGACGGCGGCGCCCAGCTTCTTACCCTCCAGATCCTTCGGGGTCTTGATCGACGAGGAGGCGAGCACCGCGATCCCCATCAGCGCGTCGTAGTTCACCTGGCCGATGCAGGTGATCGGCAGGTTGCGGGCCGCCTGGATGATGACGGTCGGCGTCGCGGCCATGCCGAAATCGAAGGTTCCGGCCGCGACCGCCTGGGCGGCGGAGCCCGACCCGGAGCCGCGCGCGACGCTGACGTCGAGCCCGTTCTTCGCCCAGAAGCCCTTGTCGCGGGCGACGTAGGCGAAGAGGTTCGGGCCCTCCGGGATCCAGGACGTGGTGAAGCTCACCTTGGATGCGCCCTGCGCCAGCGCCGGCCGGGAGAGAGCGCCCAGCGCAGAGGCGGCGCCCAGGCCATGAAGAAGGGTTCGTCGCGTCGTCATCTGGCTCTCCCGTTCCGGCGATCGCTCATGCCACGACGCCGATCCGAATGCACGCAGTTTGTATGCCAGTCAGTCTTGCGTGCATGCCATTTTCGCCGTAGCGACGGGACGTCGAGCCGGAATGGGATACCAGGGATGAGAGCCTTCGAGGCGCGCAACGCCCATTTCGACACGCTCGTGAACACGCCGGACCTGCGCTGGCTCGGGCAGAACACGAACCACGCGAAGGCCCATCCGGCGGTGATCGAGGCGATCGTGCGCTGCGCGCGCGACGAGGAGTTCCACGTCTACGCGCCGCCCGCCGGCTTCGAGGCGCTGCGGGCCGGCATCGTGGCGGATTTCGGCCTGGAGGGTCAGGCGGCGCTGGTGTCGGACGGCGCGATCGCGTCGCTCTACCACGTCTGCCACGCGCTGCTCGGGCCGGGCGACGAACTCGTCACCACGGACCCGACCTGGAATTGGCCGATGGCCTTCGCGCGCTCGGTCGGGGCCGGCGTCCGGCAGGTCCCGATCTACGGGCCGGAATATGGTTACCGGCTCGACCCCGCGCGCCTCGCCGATGCGATGCGGCCGAACACGAAGGTCGTCTACCTCGTCGATCCGAACAACCCCCTCGGCACCGCCTGCACGGCGGACGAGATCGCCGAGATCGTCGAGATCGTGCGGCGCTCGGGCGCCTACCTGATCCACGACTGCACCTACCGGCACTTCGCGCACGAGCATCACCTCGCGGCGAAGCTGGAGCCGGAGCGCACGGTCACGATCTACAGCTTCTCGAAATGGCTCGGACTCGCGGGCCTGCGGGTCGGGGCCGTGATCGCGCATCCCGACATGGTGGAGCGCCTCGCGGGCGCGCCGCCGAACAATCTGGGCTCCAGCCTCCTGGCGCAGCGCGCCGCGATGGCGGGGCTCGCCATCAAGGACGAGTGGTTCCCGGCCGTGCTCGCCGATCAGCGGGGCAACCAGGCGCTGATCAAGGCGGCGGCGGACCGGATCCCAGGGCTCGTCATGCCGGTCTACCCGTCCAACGGCAACTTCATCGTGCTCGAATGCGACGCGCTCGGGCTCCGTCCGGAGGCGCTGGTCGCGGCCTATGCCGAGCACAGGATCATGATCCGGCAGGGCGCCTACCACACGCCGACCTTCGGGGATCGCTTCGTGAAGGTCTCGGTCAGCGTGCCGCGCGCCTGGGTCGAGGAGTTCGTCGACCTCCTGCCCGCGATGATCGAGCGGGCGCGCGGCATGAACGCGGACGTGAAATTGTTCTGAGGCACACGAGGACGCGCATATGGATCTCCAACTCGGCGGCAGACGGGTTCTCATCACCGGGGCCTCGCAGGGCATCGGCGAGGGCTTGGCGCACGCCTTCGCGGGCGAAGGCTGCCACCTGCACCTGACGGCGCGCTCGGCCGACAAGCTTGCGGCGCTGAAGAGCGAGATCACGGCCGCGCACCGCGTCGAGGTCGGGGTCACGGCCGTCGACATGACGGAGGTGGGCGCCTGCGAGTGCATCGTCGCGGAGGCGGGCGACATCGACGTGCTCGTCAACAACGCGGGCGTGATCCCGAGCGGTCCGCTCTTCGACATCTCGCCGGAGCGGTGGCGCGAGGGCTGGGCGCTGAAGGGCTTCGGCTACGCGGACATGATGCGCCTCGTCTACCCGCGCATGAAGGCGCGGGGGGGCGGCGTGATCCTGAACAACATCGGCAACGGCGGCGAGATCTGCGACCCGAACTACATCGAGGGCGCGGCCGGCAACGCCTCCATCATGGCGATGACGCGCGCGCTCGGCGGATCGAGCCTCGACGACAATATCCGGGTCGTGGGCGTCAATCCGGGGCCGGTCGACACGTCGCGCATCTACACGATGCTGCGCAAGTTCGCCGAGGCCCGGCTCGGCGACGCCGAGCGCTACGAGGAGCTGCTGGAGCGCTACCCGCTGAAGCGCCCGGCGAAGATCCACGAGATCACCGACCTGTTCCTGTTCCTCGCCTCCTACCGGTCGGGCTACACCTCGGGCACCGTGTTCACCGTCGACGGGGGCATCGCATCCCGCCGCTCGGTCGTGTGAGGAGAACGCGATGGCTTACGCGACCACCGACGACGGCGTCCGGCTGTTCTACGAGGCGGCGGGGCGCGGCTCCGCGATCGTCTTCGTGCACGAGTTCGGCGGCAACCATTGGAGCTGGGAGCCGCAGATGGGGTACTTCACTCGCCGGCACATGTGCGTCACCTACGCGGCGCGCGGCTTCCCGCCCTCCGACGTGCCGGACGATGTCGCCGCCTACTCGCAGGCGCGGGCGGCCGACGATATCATGGCGGTGATGGACGCGGCCGGGATCGCGAAGGCGCACCTCGTCGGACTGTCGATGGGCGGGTTCGCGGTGCTGCATGCGGGGCTGCGGCACCCCGAGCGCGTGTTGTCGATTACGGCCGCGGGCGCGGGCTACGGGGCCGAGAAGGCGCACGAGGAATACTTCAAGGGTGTGTCCGAGCAGGTCGCGACGAATTTCGAGACCCGGACCGCCAAGGCCTTCGCGCCGGTCTACGCGGAGGGCGCCTCGCGGGTGCAGTTCCAGGAGAAGGACCCGCGCGGCTGGGCGCTCTTCGCGGAGCGGCTCGGGCAGCACTCCGACCGGGGCGCGGCGAACACCATGCGCGGCGTGCAGATGCGGCGGCCCTCGCTCTACGACCTCGAGGCGGAGTTCCGCGCCATGGCGGCGCCGCTCCTGGTGATGGTGGGCGACGAGGACGACCACTGCCTCCAGCCCGGCTTCTTCCTGAAGAAGACCGTGCCGGCCTCGGGCCTCGCGGTGCTGCCGAAGACCGCGCACACGCTGAACCTGGAGGAGCCCGAGCTCTTCAATCGGCTGCTGGCCGAGTTCGTCGCCCAGGTGGAGGCGGGCCACTGGGAGCCGCGCGACCCCCGTGCGAACCCGGCCGAGATCATGCGCACCTGAGGTGTCCCGCCCCTCAGACCATGTCGACGGCGAACGCCTCTGGAGCCGGATCATGGCGCTCGCCCGGTTCGGTGCGCGGCCGGATGGCGGGGTCGACCGGCAGGCGTTAACGCCCGCCGAGATCGCGGCGCGGGCGGAGCTCGTCGCCTGGGGGCGGGCCCTCGGCTTGCAGCCCTACACGGACGCGGCCGCGAACCTGTTCCTGCGCCTGCCCGGGCGCGACCCCGACCTGCCGCCGGTCCTCGCCGGATCCCACATCGACAGCCAGCCGACCGGCGGCAAGTTCGACGGCGCCTACGGCGTGCTGGCCGCGCTAGAGGCCGTCGAGGCGATCCGTGCGGCCGGTATCGTGCCGCTCCGCGCGATCGAGGTGGTGGCCTGGACGAACGAGGAGGCATGCCGGTTCGCGCCCGGCATGACGGGTTCGGAGCTGTTCACGGGCGTGAAGTCGCTTGCCGACGTGGTGGCGATCAGTGACGCGGACGGGATCGCGCTCGGAGACGCGATCGCGGGCGTGCTGGCGGCCGACCGCGACGTACCCCGTCGCGCGTTCAGCCGGCCGGCCGCCGCCTACGTCGAGCCGCATATCGAGCAGGGACCGGTTCTCGAGCGCGCGGGCGTGCCCATCGGGATCGTGACGGGCATCCAGGGAACCCGTCGTTACCGCGTGCGGGTGATCGGGGAGGCGGCGCATGCCGGGACCGCCGAACGTCACGAGCGCCGCGATGCCCTGATGGCGGCCGCCCGCATGGTTACGGCGATCGACCGCGCTGCGGCCGAGCCGGTCGATGTCAGATTGACGGTGGGCCTCTTCCAGGTGACGCCGAACGCACCCTCGGTGGTTCCGGCGGAGGTCCTGTTCTCGATCGACCTGAGGCACCCCGACGATGCCGTCGTCGATCGTCTCGACGGCGAGATCTGCCGCCTCGTCGAGGCCGAGCGAGG
>CAHJXE010000171.1 GCA_903644085.1 Hyphomicrobiales bacterium | reverse complement strand
GGCGCGCCGCTCGCCGCGCTGAGCCTTCGATCCCGCTCCGGTCCCGCGACCGGGGCGGATCAGCTCAGTGGTAGGGGTCGGCGGCGTCGCGCATGCCGTCGCCCATGAAGCTGAAGGCCAGCACCACGATCACCACGGGCGCGATCGGCATCAACAGCCATGGGTGAAGCTGCACGGCCGCGAGGTTCTGCGCCTCGTTGAGGAGCACGCCCCAGCTCGTGACGGGCGGCCTGAGGCCGAGGCCCAGGAACGACAGCGCCGTCTCGCCCAGTATCATCGAGGGGATCGACAGGGTCGCGGACGCGATCAGGTGGCTCATGAAGTTCGGGATGAGGTGGCGCAGGATGATGCGCCCCTTGGACGCCCCCATGAGCTCGGCCGCGCGCACGAAATCCTCCTCCCGTAACGACAGGAGCTTGGAGCGCACCGCGCGGGCGAGGCCCGGCCAGTCGAGCATCCCGAGGATGATCGTGATGCCGAAGAAGACGAGGATCGGGCTCCAGTTCGGCGGCAGCGCGGCCGAGAGCGCGAGCCAGAGCGGCAGTTCGGGCAGCGAGCGCAGGATCTCGATCATGCGCTGCACGACATGGTCGACCCAGCCCCCGAGATAGCCCGCGATCCCGCCGAAGAAGAGCCCGAGCGTGAACGAGACCGCGATCCCCACGAGCCCGATCGTGAGCGAGATCCGCGCCCCGTACAGGATGCGCGAGAACAGGTCGCGCCCGAGCCGGTCGGTGCCGAGCAGGAACATCGTCCCGCCCTGCGCCGGGCAGACGAGGTGGAGGTCGGCGTGGACCAGGCCCCAGAACTCGTAAGCATCGGCACGGCAGACGAACCGGATCGGCTGCGGGGTCGCGCGATCGACGACGTAGTCGCGCCGGAAGGTCTGCAGGTTGAACGTGTAGCGGTAGGGGTAGACGAAGGGGCCGACGAGGCGTCCCTCGTGGAACAGGTGGAGGGGCTGCGGCGGCGCGTAGAGGAAGTCGCCGTTGCGCTTCGTCTGGTTGTAGGGCGCCAGCGGCTCGACGAACGGGATCGCCAGGTAGCACACCGCAAGGATCGCCATGGCGGCGACCGCCACGCGGTGGCGCTTGAACTTCCACCAGGTAAGCCGCCAGGACGAGGCGCGGAAGAAGCTCTCCGACTCGGAGCCGAGCGGCTCCGTCGCGCCCGGATCGAAGGGGCGCGGGTCGACGTAGTGGCCGGGCGCGGCGGCGAGTTCGGCGCTCATCGGGCTGACAACCTGATGCGGGGGTCGAGCCAGGCGAGGAGAAGGTCGGAGACCAGCATCCCGACGACGGTCAGCACGGCCACGAACATCAGGATGAACCCCGCCAGGAACTGGTCCTGGCTCTTCAGCGCCGAGAGCAGGATCGGCCCCACCGTCGGCAGGCTCAGCACCAGCGACACGAGGACGGAGCCGGAGATGAGGTGCGGCAGCAGGTTGCCGATATCCGCGATGAAGGGGTTCAGCGACATGCGGAACGGGTATTTCAGCAGCGCGCGCACCGGCGTCATGCCCTTGGCGCGCGCCGTCACGAAATACTGCTTGCCGAGTTCGTCCAGCAGGTTGGCGCGCATCCGCCGGATCATCGCGGCCGTGCCGCCGAGCCCGATGACGATCGTCGGCACCACGAGATGCGACATCAGGGACGAGATCTTCGGCCAGGACCAGGGCTGGCCCGAATAGTTGGCGTCGTAGAGCCCGCCGATCGACACGCCGAACCAGCGATTGGTGTAGTAGAGCAGCACCAGCGCGAGAAGGAAGCTCGGCGTCGCGAGCCCGATATAGCCGATGAAGGTCGCCACGTAGTCGCCGACCGAGTATTGCCGCGTCGCGGAGTAGATCGCGATCGGGATCGACACGAGGTGGACGAAGACCACCACCACGAGGTTGATGAGGAGCGTCAGCCAGAGCGCGTCGCCCACGACCTCCGTCACCGGACGGTCGAACTCGAAGGACCAGCCCCAGTCGCCCTCCAGCAGGCCCGAGAAGCCGTTCGGCCCCGGCCACGCCCCGATCCACACGAGATATTGCTGCCAGACCGGAAGGTCGAGCCCGTATTGCTTGATCAGGAACTCGGCCTTCGCGACCGAGGCCGACTCGCCCTGGGCGCGCAACTCAGAGATCTGGTTCGTCAGGAAGTCGCCCGGCGGCAGCTTGATGATGAAGAACACGAGCGCCGAGATGATCGCCAGCGTGACGATCATCGTGCCGCCACGCCGGAGGAGGTAGCCGATCACGGCGAGCGCCCCGCCACGAGCTCGGGTTCGCCGGCCAGCACGTTCGCACCTTGCAACTTGAACCACATCGCGGCCTCGCGCCCGGCCGCCCGGTCCCAGTAGAACTCGTCGACCCGGTAGATGCCGAGCATGGCGGTCGGCTCCCAGGAATAGACCGCGCGCTCCGGCACGTTCTTGAGCCCGTTCTTCACGATGACGGGCTGGAGGGCGCCCGCGACGGTCCCGATCGACCACAGGTTCTCGACGTGGTTCCCCAGCATCTCCGCCCAGATCTCGCCCTGGCGGGCCACGTTCCCGGTCGACATCCAGGCCTTGTAGAGATCCGCCAGCCGCTTCGCCTCGGGGATGTCGATCGCCTCGCCCGACGCACCCTTCGTCTCGTAGAACTGCCCCCATTTCGACCAGGCGTAGTTGTCCTGGCGCATGGGCGCGAGCTCGGCCGGCGGCATCTCGGCCGTCGGCACCGCGAGGTCGAGCCCTGTCGAGGCCACCATCACGGTCAGGCCCGCATAGGTGCGGTTGCGCAGCACGGTGCGATCCTGCGGCTTCACGAACAGCTTGATGCCGATCTCGCGCCAGAACTCGGCGATCAGCGTCAGCCCGTCCACCACCATGCCGCCCTCGCCGTCGGTCTCGACGACGATCTCGAGCTCGCGCCCGTCGGGCAGCAGGCGGATGCCCGCGCCGTTGCGCTCCGTCAGGCCGATCTCGTCCAGCAGCCGCGAGGCCTCCGCAGGATCGTAGCCGGCGTTCAGAGTCCTGAGCTCCGGCCGGAACAGCGGGCTGTCCGCCGTGATCGTGTCGTTGCCCTCGGTGCCGAGCCCGAACAGGATCGCGTTGTTCAGCGTGTGCCGGTCGATGCCGAGCGAGAGCGCCTTGCGGTAGCGCACGTCGCGGTTGAGCTTGCGCCAGACCGGGTCCGTGACCGTCAGGTTCGGGTAGAGCGCGATCTCGCTGCCGCGCGCGTAGGGCCACATCAGGGTCCGGTAGTGCTTCGCGGCCTCGCCCTCCTTGAGGATCGGGATGTCCGCCATCGTCAGGCCGCGCACCAGGAGGTCCACGTCGCCCGCATTCGCCTTCGCGGCCATCAGCCCGCCCGCCGCGACGTCGAGCACGAGGCGGTCCACATATGGGAGCTGCTGCCCGGCCGTGTCGACGCGGTGGTAGAAGGGGTTGCGCTCGAACACGAAGCGGTTCGCGGGCGCCGCCGTGATCACCCGCCAGGGTTGAAGCGTCGGGATCGCCGGGTTCGACGATTCGAACATGTCGTCCATCCGGTTGAACAGGCCGGACCAGGATTTCAGCTTCTGCTTGTTCGCCGCCTCGTCGAGCTTCGCCTTGTCGCCGTACTTGGCGTGCCACTTCTTCAGGTAGTGCGCGGGACGATAGAGGAACGGGTCGCGCGGCTGGGCGAGCGCGGGCAGGAAGCGCGGGTTCGGCTTGTCCCAGGTGTAGCGGATCGTCTTCGCGTCGGGGAACTCCACCCGGGGCGGCTTGCCGTCCACCATCAGGAAGTCCGCGAGCCCGGCCGGGTTCAGCTCCTTGTTCTGGGCGACGTCCTCCCACCAGAAGCGGAAATCCTCGGACGTGAAGGGCTGCCCGTCGGACCATTTGTGGCCCTCGCGCAGCGTGAAGGTGAACACCGTGTCGTCCTGGTCGTCCATCTTCGCCAGGATGTCGGGTTGCAGCTTCAGCTTGGCGTCGTAGCCGACGAGGCGCGCGTACATGTTGGCCGACATGTAGCGGATGTCGCGCGCACGCCCGACGAGGCTCACCATCTCGCCGCCGGGCTTGCCGACCGACCGGCCCTCGGCCGCGAGATCCACCACGATCGGCTCGGCCGGTACCCGCTCGGCGACCGGCGGCAGCTCGTGCTTCGCGACCCGCTCGGCGAGGAACGGCGTCTCGACGTAGTCGAGCGCGAGGGCGGGCAGCGTGGGCGCCGCCCCCGCCGCGAGACCGAGCGCGAGGGACGCGGCCCGGACGATCGAATTCATGCTCATGCGGCCCTCGCGAGGTCGGTCGACATCATCCGCACGCGGTGGTCCGGCGCGATATCGGTCATCACGCCCGGATCACCCTCGGCGAGCCGGTACGGCTCCGGCCAGGCGGCCGGGTTGGAGAAGCGCCCGCTCCTGAGCTTCCCGAAATCGAGCGGCCGCTCGGGATCCGGGTAGGGCACGGCGGCGAGCAACGCGCTCGTGTAGGGATGGGCGGGGTTGCGGAAGAGCGCGGCCGCCGAGGCCTGCTCGACGATATGCCCCCGGCACATGACCGCGATCGTGTCGGCCACGTAATCCACGACCGCGAGGTTGTGCGAGACGAAGAGGTAGGAGAGCCCCAGCGCCGATTGCAGGTCCTTGAGGAGGTTCAGAACCTGCGCCTGCACGGAGACGTCGAGAGCCGAGACCGGTTCGTCGCAGAGCAGCACCTGGGGCTCCAACGCCAGGGCTCGCGCGATGCCGAGGCGTTGGCGCTGTCCGCCGGAGAAGGAATGGGGGTATCGGCGGAGCGACCTGCGGTCGAGCCCCACCATGTCGAGCAGATCCTTCGCCCTGGCGAAGCGCTCGTCCGACGTTCCGATATTATGGATCCGGAGCGGCTCGGTCAAGATCTCGTAGACCGTCATGCGCGGGTTCAGGGAGGAGAACGGGTCCTGGAACACGAACTGGACGGCGCGCCGGTAGGCGGTCAGCGCCGACCCGTCGAGCCGGTGGACGTCGCGCGGCCCGGAGCCGTCGTCGAAATGGATCTGCCCGGAATCCGGCTTGATCGCCCGGGAGATCATCTTCGAGACCGTGGTCTTGCCGCAGCCCGACTCGCCGACGAGCCCCAGCGTCTGCCCGCAGCGCAGCGAGAGGCTCACATCGTCGACCGCCCGGATCTCGCGCAGCTTGCCGCTGAACCAGCCCGAGCGCAGCGTGTAGCTCTTGGTGATGGAGCGGACGTCGAGGACGTTGCGGGGGGGCGAGACGGTCGCGGGACGCGTGCCGACCGTCGCGTGGGTCTTGACCGCGCGCAGCGGGGTGAGCCTCTCGCCGGGCTCCATGGCGAAGCGCGGCACGGCCTGGATCAGCGCCTTGAGGTAGGCGTGGCGCGGGCGGCGGAAGATCTCGTCGCGCTCGCCCGATTCCATGACCTGGCCGCGATACATGACCACCACCTCGTCCGCCATGTTCGCCACGACCCCGAGGTCGTGCGTGATGAGGAGGACGGACATGCCGGTATCGGCCTGCAGCTCGCGGATCAGGTCGAGGATCTGCGCCTGCGTGGTGACGTCGAGCGCGGTGGTGGGCTCGTCCGCCACCAGCAGCGCGGGCCGGGTGATCAGCGCCATGGCGATCATCGCGCGCTGGCGCAGCCCGCCCGAGAGCTCGAACGGGTAGGTGACGAGCGCGCGTTTCGGGTCCGGGAACCCGACGCGCTCGAACACCTCGACCGCGCGCGCCTGCGCGGCCGCGTCGTCCACCTTGGCGTGGATCTTCAGCGCCTCCGTCACCTGGTCGCCGACCGTGTGGAGCGGCGACAGCGAGGTCATCGGCTCCTGAAAGATCATCGCGATGCGCCCGCCGCGCACCTGCCGCATGCGCTCGCTCGTCCCGTCCAAAGCCGCGACGTCGAGCGGAGGATGCCTGTCTGCCGGGTCGTCGAACAGGATGCTGCCGGACGAGATGCGCGCGACCTTGGGCAGGATGCGCATGATCGCCTGGGCGGTGACGGACTTGCCCGAGCCCGACTCGCCCACCACCGCGACGGTCTTGCCCCGGGGAATCGTGAAGTTCAGCCCGTCGACCGCCCGGAACGTGCCCGTGTCGGTCGCGATCTCGACAGACAGATCCCTGACGGTGAGCAGAGGAACATTCATCGACGATCCCTGGACCCTGTTCGGTCGATCATGACGCAGTTCTTCGGGCTTGTCAGGCTGATTGAGCAATTCGCCAGATCGCATCGTGTTCGGGCGTATACACGGATGGATGTGACAGGACGGTCTCGATCAGGGCCTCGCAGAACGACCACGTGGCCTCGTCCATCACGAGGTGGTGGGTCAGAAGGCCGATGGGCTCGTCCGATCCACCCTCCAGCCACGCAGTGACGTCCCGGGTGAAGCGGGCCGCGATCCCCCCCGGAGGCGCGAGGCCGCGCGTGCCGCGCCAGTCGATCGGGTCGATGTGGGTGTTGGTGGTAGGCATCCGCGATCGCGCGCCACGCTCGGCGGACGGGCGCGGGGACCCTCTCCCCGACGGGGAGAGGTCGAGTCGGCGTGAGCCGACCGGGTGAGGGAGAGAGCCCTCTCCGGGATCGTCGTACCCCCTCACGCCACCCTCTCCCCCCCGGGGAGAGGCCTCCCGCGCCTCGTCCGTCCGCGGCCCGAAGGTGGACAGCCCGCGATAGCCGGCCTCCGCCAGGAGCGCGGCCGCGTCCGGCGCGATACGGTTCCAAGGGGGCACGAACACGTCGAGCGACTGGTCCCCGAAGGCGGAGTGGATCGCCTCGCGCCCGCGGCGTAGCTCGGCCGCCATCTCGGCCAACGGGCGATGCGGGCCGAACTCGGCCGGCTTGCTCCCCGCCGGGGCGTGGTTCGCGTGACGCCAGCCGTGGACCAGCACGCGTGCGCCGGGTTCGGCACGCAGCCGCGTCACGAGCGAGGGTTCGACCAAGGACGGGATGGCGGCGACCGCCACGGGAATCGCGAATCGTCGGGAGAGGCCGAACAGCCGGTCGAGCGCCGGCGTGTCGCGGACCGCGTCGTCGTCGCGCCACCAGACGGGGAGCCGTCGCCTGGCTTG
>CAHJXE010000170.1 GCA_903644085.1 Hyphomicrobiales bacterium | reverse complement strand
GTAGTCGCGCGCGGCCCGGCCCGCACCGCCCTTCAGCTGAGCCTCGAACCACGCGGCCGCGAGTTCCACGACCTCGTGCAGGCCGCGCGCCCGCGCCTCCTGCCGGACGGCCTCCGGGGTCGCCTTGGGCAGGTCGACGCCGGCCTCCGCGGCCAGCCGCTCGACGGCCTCGCGGAAGGACAGGCCCTCCGTCTCCATGACGAAATCGAAGATGTTGCCGTGCTTGCCGGACGAGAAGCAGTGGTAGAACTGCTTCTGGTCGTTCGCGTAGAACGAGGGCGTCTTCTCCGCGTTGAACGGCGACAGGCCGCGCCATTCCCGGCCGGCCTTCTTCAGCCGGACCTTGCGGCCGACGACCGCCGAGACCGGCAGCCGGGCCCGGATCTCCTCGAGCGTGTGGGGCGAGTAGCGCACGCGAGATATATAGCATCTGCGGGCGGTGATCGGAACAAGGTGAAGCGATGGTCGGGCGCGACGACAGGCGGCAAAGCGCGGGTCCCCTCTCCCGTGCGGGAGAGGCACGGGGTGAGGGTGCGCCATATCCGGATGGGGCTCACCCCTCACCCGGTTCGGCTGGCGCCGACTCGACCCCGGATCGCGTCCGGGGCAGGCTCTCTCCCTCCGGGAGAGGCGGGCGTCTCGTCGCCGCTGCGGCGCTGCTCCTCGTGACCGGCTGCGCGCCGCAGTTCCCGCCGATCGCGGAACGGGGCGGCGACGCGGCCTTCAAGGCGCGCATCGCCGAGACCTACCGGCCGGGCACGCGCGGCGCGGACCTGCGGGCCGAACTCCTGCGCGAGGGCTTCACGCTGCTGGCCGACCCGGGCCTGGGGCGCTATTCCGGGCTGTTCGAGCCGAGCAACCTCCCCTGCTTCTCGTCCACCAGGATCGACTGGACTGAGGACCGGCGCGGGCGCATCGCGCTGATCCAGGCGCAACGCCATCCGTGCTCGTAGTTCGAGACCTCGACACGTGGGGGTGAGACGCGGGATCCCTCTCCCACGTAGATCGGGTCTGCCAGATCTACGCACTCACGGAGAGGGATCTCGGGCAGGCCCGAGATCCTTGGGGAGAGGGTAGGGTGAGGGGTTACGACCCATCCGGAGAGGGCGGTCCCCCTCACCCGGGCGGCGCTTCGCGCCTGCTCGACCTCTCCCCCTCGGGGAGAGGTGACGCCCGGCCTTCGCGCCCCGCTCACACCTTGCTCAGCCGCTCCTTCACGAGCGCGCTCGCGCGGCCGAAATCCATGCGCCCGGCGTAATCCGCCCGCAGCTTCCCGATCACCTTGCCCATGTCCTTGACCGAGGCCGCACCGGTCTCGGTCACGGCGGCGTCGATCGCGGCCGTCATCTCGGCCTCGCCGAGCTGCTGCGGCAGGTACTCCGCGATGATCTCGCTCTCCTCGCGCTCGCCGGCCGCGAGTTCGGGGCGGCCGTTCGCCTCGTAGATCGTGATGGACTCGGCGCGCTGCTTCGTCATCTTCTGGAGCAAACCCAGGATCTCATCGTCGGGCAGCGGCTCTCGGCCGAGGCCCCGCGCCTCGATGTCCTTGTCCTTCAGCGCCGCCTGGACGAGCCGGATCGTCGAGACGCGGCGCTTGTCGCCGGCCTTCATGGCGGTCTTCAGGTCGGTCGAGAGACGGTCCCGCAGCATGGCGGAGCTCCTACACAGAGTAAGTGCGGCCCGCGTTGACGCGGCCGGAGCGCGAACCTAGGTATCGCCCGGCGCTCCCGGACCGCATGTCGAGGGGGAGAGCGCGGTCTAACCCGGATCATCGCGATGTCGCAACCAGATGGCGTGCCCGGCGGCCCCGCGGCCGGATGGGAGGAGCCGCGCGCGACCGCGCTGCTCGTCCTGGCGGACGGGACCGTGATCGAGGGCACGGGGATCGGGGCGGTCGGCGAGAGCGCGGGCGAGGTCTGCTTCAACACGTCCATGACCGGCTACCAGGAGATCCTGACCGACCCCTCCTACGCGGGCCAGATCGTCACCTTCACGTTCCCGCATATCGGCAATGTCGGGACGAACGAGGAGGACACCGAGACGGTCGTGCCCGACGCGTCGGAAGAATCCGACAAGGCCGCGAACATCCGCGGCGTCGTGCTCGCGACCCCGATCAGCGAGCCCGCGAACTGGCGCTCGACGCGTCCCTTCGACGGCTGGCTGCGCGCGCGCGGCATCGTCGGCATCACGGGCGTCGACACGCGCGCGCTGACGGCGGTGATCCGCGACGGCGGCATGCCGAACGCCGTCGTGGCGCACCATCCCGAGGGCGTCTTCGACGTCGACGCGCTGAAAGCTCGCGCCGCCGCGCTCCCCGTCATGGAAGGGCTCGACCTCGTCCCGATGGTGACGCGCGACGCGCAGGGCGGCTGGCACGAGGGCGTGTGGGAGCTGGGCCACGGCCACCGCGCGGCCGATGGCGGGCGCTTCCACGTCGTGGCGATCGATTACGGCGTCAAGGTCAACATCCTGCGCCTCCTCGCGCGCTCCGGCTGCACCGTCACGGTCGTGCCCGCGACCGCCACCGCGGAGGAGGTCCTGGCGCTGAACCCGGACGGGGTGTTCCTGTCGAACGGCCCGGGCGACCCGGCGGCGACGGGCGAATACGCGGTGCCGGTCATCCGCGAACTGCTGGAGCGCCGGGTCCCGACCTTCGGGATCTGCCTCGGCCACCAGCTCATGGGCTTGGCGCTGGGCGCCAAGACCGTGAAGATGCGCCAGGGCCACCACGGGGCGAACCATCCGGTGCGCGACAACACGACCGGCAAGGTCGAGATCGTGTCCATGAACCACGGCTTCTCGGTCGATCCGAAGACGCTGCCCGGCAACGCCGCACAGACGCATGTGTCGCTGTTCGACGGCACGAATTGCGGCATCGAACTTACCGACCGCCCGGCCTTCTCGGTGCAGTACCACCCGGAAGCCTCGCCCGGGCCCCGCGACAGCCACTACCTGTTCGACCGGTTCATCGGGCTGATGGAGCGCCGGAACGCGTGACGACGCGTTCGGTTCCAACTGTGACATGAATCGGGTTGTGTCCGGCCGATTCGGCGCGGTAACCCTCCATTAACGATACGGGCGCGATGGTGCGACCGGGTCGGGACGGGACGGGATCATGGCGTTGCAGGCGGTTCGAAGCGGTCGCGCGCCGGACGAGTTCTCCCGGCTCCACCGTGCCTTCGTGGAGCATTTCGCCTACGCGGTCGCCTTCGTGTGGCTCGCGTCCATCTACGCGGCCGTGCACGCGCCTTGGGTGCGCAACCTGCGCGGGTTGATCAACCCACTCGGTCGCGTCGAGAGCACGTGGTCGTTCCTCTTCGCGCTGCCCCTCCTCATGACTGCCGCCTGGGTATCGGTCGCGGTCGGCGGCGAATCGATCCGTCGCGCCCAGCTCCTCAAGAACCAGACGCACGAATTCGCCATAGCGGGCGCCATCGCCTTCGTGGTGTTCTGCCTCGCACTCGACCGGGCGGTAACGGCCTACCTCCTGGCGTTCTGACGCGTCGCATGAGCTGGCGCGACTACTGGAACGCCGACACGCCGATCTACGTCAACGACCGGCACAAGATCCTCCACTACCAACTCGTCGCGCGCGATATCGTGGCGTTCGGACTCGGTCCGAACGCGGCCGTGCTCGACCACGGCTGCGGCGAGGCGCTCTCGGCCGGGCGCGTGGCTGGCGCTTGCGGAAAACTCTACCTCTGCGACGGCGCGCCGCTCGTGCGCGACCGTCTGCGCCAGCGGTTCGCCGCCGAGCGCAAGATCGCCGTCGTCTCACCCGAGGAGCTCGAGGATGCGGTCCAGGACGGCTCGCTCGACCTGATCGTCGTGAACTCGCTGCTGCAATACCTCTCGCACGAGGACCTCGCCGGACTTCTCGGGCTGTGGCGCTCGAAGCTGCGCGAGGGCGGCCGGCTGGTGCTGGCGGACGTGATCCCGCACGAGACCGGTCCGCTCGACGACGTCCGGGCGCTCATGACGTTCGCGTGGCGTGGCGGCTTCACGGTCGCGGCGCTGAAGGGCCTGGTGCGCACCGCGCTCTCCGATTACGCCCGGCTGCGCGGCGAGCTCGGCCTCACGCATCACGGCGAGGCCGAGATGCTGGACCTCTTGCGCGAGCGCGGCTTCCAGGCCGAGCGGCGGGCAGACAACATGGGCCACAACCCGGCCCGCATGACGTTCGTGGCGACGCTCGCCTGACGTTCAGCCGGTCTTCGCCGGCTCCCACACCTCGCCCGGCCGGAACGCCCGGAAGCGCTCGGGCGCGATCCCGGCCTCGGCCAGCGCCATCCCGAGGTCGATCTCGGGCTCGTCGACCCGCTCGTTCGTGAGCTGGAACGTGCCCCAGTGGACGCCGATCGCCGCCTCCGCCCCGAGGTCGCGAAACGCCATCACGGCGTCGGCGGGATTCATGTGCTGGGCCGCCATGAACCAGCGCGGCTCGTAGGCGCCGATCGGCAGCGCCGCGAGCCGCATCGTGCCGAAGCGCTCCTTGACGGCGCGGAACGTGTCGCCCTCGCCGTAGCCCGTGTCGCCCGCCATGTAGATCGCGCCGGCGGGCGTCGTCAGGATGTAGGCGCCCCACAGCGCCATGCGGCGGTCGTTGACGCCGCGCGCCGACCAGTGGTTCGCGGGCGCGAGGTGGACCGCGATGTCGCCCCCGAGCTCGATCGACTGGCCCCAATCGAGCGTCTCGACCCGCACCGCGTCGTCGTGCGAGCGGATGATCGCGTCGTTGCCGAGCGGCGCGATCACCCGGGGCTCGCCCCGCGCCCAGAGCCGCGAGATCGTCTCGACGTCGAGATGGTCGTAATGGTTGTGCGTGATGAGGATCGCGTCGATGGGCGGCAGCGCGTCGAACGCGATCCCCGGCGGGTTCACGCGCCGCGGCCCCGCGAAGCTGAACGGGCTCGCCCGGTCCGACCAGACGGGGTCCATGAGGATGTTGCGGCCCGCGACCTGGATCAGGATCGTCGCGTGGCCGACGAGCGTGACCCGCAGGTCCTCGACGCGCTCGGGCGGCGTGTCCCGGAACGGGCTCGGATAGGTCGCAGGCCAGGGCTGGCGCCCGCCGCCGATCTGCCAGCGCGCGAGGTCCAGGATGCCGCGATCCGTCGAGACGCCCGGCCGGAAGAACCGCACCCCGTCGTAATGGTCGCTGACCGGGCCGTCGTAATACGTGTTGCGCCCGCGCGCGACGGCCGCGTAGCCGACGCCGCCGAGGGTGAGCATGGCGGTCGCGCTGACGACCCGCCCCAGAGTGCGTCGATCCATGCCGACAGGAAGGGTCAGCCGGACCCGCCAGTCAAGCATGCGTGTGCGGGCGGAACGGCGCAGGTCCGCGCCGGTTGCCTCATCCAACGCTCACATATCGGTTCGAGGACGCGGGTCATGGAGAATTTCGGCGGTTACATCTGGTTCGTCGGACTCGGCGGGTGTCTCCTGCTGCTCGTGGTCGCGTATATCTACGCGACGACGCGCAAGCAGAAGGCGGGCGGACGCCCGAACGCCGCCTGGGAGCAGGCGGCCGGGGAAGCGGGCGAGTCCTCCATCGCGAAGCAGGGCTCGCAGGAGGTGCGCTCGCCCCCGCGCCCGTGACGCGCGCTCACCCGCCCTTGACCGCGCCCGCCGTCAGCCCAGCGATGATCTGGCGCTGCGCGGCGACCGTCAGCACCAGCACCGGCAGCGTCACCACGATGGCGGCGGCCGCGAGCGGGCCCCAGGCGATCTGGTCGAAGGACAGCATGTTGTAGACCGCGACCGGCAGCGTGCGCGTCTCGCGGCCCGCGAGCACGATGCCGAACACGAAGTTGTTCCAGGAGAAGATGACGGAGAGGATGAACGCGACCGTGATGCCGGGCTTCGCGATCGGCAGCGCGACGCGCAGGAACACGTCCCAGCGCGACGCCCCGTCGATCAGCGCCGCCTCCTCCAGTTCGATCGGGGTGGTCTCGAAATACCCGATCATGATCCAGATCACGATCGGCACCGTCAACACGAGGTGGATCACGATCTGCGGCCAGAGCGTGCCGAGCAGCCCCAGCCACTGGAAGAGCAGGAAGAGCGGGATCAAGAAGGACAGGCCCGGCGTCATCCGGGCGATCAGGATGATGACGGCGGCGCCGGTCGCGCGCATGCGCGCGATGCCGTAGCCCGCCGGCACGCCGACCAGGAGCGCGATCAGCGTCGCGGCGCCGGTCACGACCAGGCTGTTGGCGAAATACTTGACGAAGCGGTTCGAGTTGAACACCGCCGCGTAGTTCTCCCAGGCGAACGTCTCCGGGATCAGGATCGGCGGATAGGTCGAGTTGTCGATCTCGGGCTTCAGCGACAACGACAACATCCACACGAAGAAGAACAGCGCCGGCGAGACGACCAGGAACAGCGCGACCGCGAGCCCGAGGCCGCGCAGGAGACGGCGGAGGGTCATGGGGCGACGCACGCGTGCTCCTCTCCCCGTGCAACGGGGAGAGGTCGAGCGAAGGCGGTAGCGTTCGGCCGGGTGAGGGGCAAGCTCGCGAGCGGCGTCGTGGGTCTAGAGCCCCTCATCCGGTCGCGCTGACGCGCGACTCGACTTCTCCCCGTCAGAGACGGGGAGAAGAAGGCCAGCGGCGCGTTCATCCCACGCTCCCCGGCGCGTCGGCCCACTTCGTCCGCGCGCGCAGGTGCAGCGTCACCAGCGAGAGCGCGATGACCATGCCGAAGAACACGACCGCGATAGCGGACGCGTAGCCGACATCCGAATACGCGAAGGCGCTGGCGTAGAGGTAGAGGTTCAGCGTCTCGGACGCCGTGCCGGGGCCGCCTTGCGTCATCCCGAAGATGATGTCGAAGCTCTTCAAGGCGTCGATCAGCCGGATCAGCACCGCGACCATCAGGAAGGGCGCGATCATCGGCAGCGTGATGTAGCGGAACTGCTGGAGGTAGGACGCGCCGTCGAGCTTCGCGCTCTCGTAGGGCTCGGTCGGGATCGCCGCGAGGCCGCCGAGCACGATCAGCATCACGAGCGGCGTCCACTGCCAGGTCTCGACGAGGACGAGCGACGGGATCACGCTTC
>CAHJXE010000169.1 GCA_903644085.1 Hyphomicrobiales bacterium | reverse complement strand
GAATATTGCAACGCAATTAGTCTTTCGATAAGGAGATCACCGGTCCCAACGAAAGATGCGTCGTGTTGTACTCCGCACAGGTTGGTCCTGGATCTCGTCCGGTCGGGTACAACGTGCCCTACGGGCCGTCCTTCGTCCGCGGTACGGCAATCGGGATCGACGCCGTCGCGACCGTCTCGTCAGGCATGCTGTCGGGATGGGGCTACCAGCAGATCGCGCCGGGCCGCTTCGAGCCGAGCGTCTTCTTCGCGACGTCCGTGCTGGTCGCGCTCGTGTTCATCCTCTCCATGCGGACGCGCAACCTCTACGAGACCGGAAGTCTGCTCAGGTTCGACCGCCAGATCAAATGGGTGACGGCCTGCTGGTTCGTGGCTTTCGCGACGATGATCTGCTTCGCGTTCCTGATGAAGGCGAGCACGGATCTGTCGCGCGGGGCGGGGACGCTGTTCGCCGTCGGCGGGTACCTCGTGCTCATCTTCAACCGGCTGCTCTGGCGCTTCGGTCTGGCGCGGGCTCTCGCCGCGGGGACGGTCAGACGCCGGAACGTCGCTGTCCTGACGACGGGACGCTGGGCTCCAGGCGCCCCTGAATTCGCGATCCTGGACGGTTGCGGTCTCAAGGTCGTGGAGCAATTCGTGATCGACGATCTCGAGTCCGGTCGCTCGTGCGGCGACGCGTTGCACCGGCTGGTCTCGGCCGTTCGCGGGTCGGCGGTCGACGAGATCGTGGTCGCGTTGCCGTCGAAGGATCTCCATCAGCTCGAGTTGCTGGTGGAAGGGTTGTACGCCGTACCGCTTCCGGTCAGGCTCCTGCCCGACGCTTCGCTGTCGCGCATCGCGCTCCAGCCCACGCGGTCGGCCGGTAATCGCGTGCTGGTCGACATCAAGCGCGAGCCGCTGAGCGCTCTGGAGCGTGCCTCGAAACGCGCGCTCGACGTCATGATCGCGACGTTGGCGCTGGTCGTGCTCGCGCCCCTCCTCGGGCTCGCGATGCTGGCGATCAAGATCGAGACGCAGGGTCCGGTCCTGTTCCGGCAGACGCGCCGCGGCTTCAACGGGCGCACCTTCAAGATCCTGAAGCTACGCACGATGCGCGTGATGGAGGATGGCGCGGGCGTCATGCAGGCGACGCGCTCGGACCCGCGGGTCACGCGCGTCGGCTTCTGGCTGCGGCGTACCAGCATCGACGAGCTTCCCCAGCTGTGGAACGTCCTGCGCGGCGAGATGTCGGTGATCGGACCCCGCCCGCATGCCGTCGCGCACGACAACTTCTACGACAAGATCATCGAGAACTACGCCTTCCGCCAGCACGTTAAGCCTGGGTTGACCGGCTGGGCCCAAGTCCGAGGGCTCCGGGGCGAGACGCCGGAGGTGTCCCTGATGGAGGCCCGCGTCGATCACGACGTGTGGTATATCGATAATTGGACACTGGTCCTCGACTTCCGGATCCTGCTGCTGACCTGCGTCAAGCTCTTCGCCAAGACGGCCTACTGACGTCCGGGATCTACGCCCGGACTTGGCGGATCGCCTCTCCGGGACGATCAATGCGTTAACTATGGTTCGATCGCGTCGTCCCGCCGGCCGATATCTCGTCCAGCCGACATGGTTATGGTCGACCTGGAACTCCCGTCTCAAGATATGGGAAAGGATTGACCGTCAAGCTTCGCTCCGAGCGGGGCCGGGATATCCCATGTTGTATCTCGTGGCCGCGGGCCTGTCGGGCGCCGCGGTCGATATCGTGCTGATCTGGCGGATGGCACCCCTCGTGGCGCTGGCCACGGCCCCGTTCGTCGGCAGTCTGGCGGCGGGTTGCGCGGGGATGGCGTTGCACTGGCTGAGGCCGCCCGACGCCTCGCGGAACGATCGGACGGACGCGTACGCGATGGATACGGACGTCATGGTGTCCGCGCTGCGCGGCGCCGCGGAGTTGGGACGTGAACCCGCACGACGAGAGATCGGACGACGCATCGTCCCCGTCATCCGCGACCAGCGTCGGCGCGCGGGATAGATGACGTCCGGCATGACGCGGCGGTCGCACGCGCGCGGATCGGTGCCCGCCGTCGTTGACGTGACGTCAACCAAGATCGTCTAGCCGTTTGTGTGCAGTCGGCGCTTCGCCCAGATGGTCGCGGGAGATGAACATGGGACGGGCGCTCGGCTGGAACATGGTCGCGGTATTGGGCCTGTGTCTCGCCGGGGCCGCCGCCGAGGCGGCCGACCCGCCGTACCGCGAGCCGTCCCGGCGTCCCGAGCGAACTCGCTCGTACCCTCGGCCGATCTACCCGACGATCGGTCTCGCGTGCGACGAGGGATGGGGCGAGACCGTGATCTTGCGTTGCCGGCCCGATCAGATCCGCGTGAGGCCGGCCGAGGACGATCTCGACGCCTGGAACGCGTTCACGGGCCTCGACGAGGCGCAGCACCGGCCCTACCGTCAGCTCTTCACCTGGTCACGCTGATCTGGTGGTGCCGTAGCGCGGCATGAATCTCGGAACCGATCCGTGCAGCCGATCCACCTGACGCATCTGAGCGCTCTCGCCGTCGAGGCGCGCGACCGCTCCGAGGCCGCAGCCCTGGGGATCGGGCAGACCTTGCGCTACGCATGAGCGAACCCATCGCGAATGCCCGCATGTACGCCGTCACCCCGGCGGCCGAGGCGGCCTGGGTCGAGCTGTTCCGGCGTGTCGCGCGCGAGGCAGGCGTCCCGCTCGCCTACACGCGCTATCCCGCACCGGCGCCGCTCGAGACGCTCTGGGCGCGCGACGCTCTCGGCCTCGCGTTCATGTGCGGCTGGCCTTTCGCGAACCTCTATCCCGACCACGAGCCCATCGCGGCCCCGATCCCGTCGGCCGACTGGGCAGCCGGCCGTCCGTTCTACCGCACCGACCTCATCGTGCGACGCGACAGCACGTTCGCGCGGCTCGCGGATACGCGCGGAACTCGGCTCGGCTGGACGGTCGAGCACTCGCAATCCGGCTATCACGCTCTGCGTCGCCATCCCGTCCTCGACGACAGCTGGGTGTGGACCGGGCCCCTGGTCATGGGGCGCCGCGTGATCGAGGCGCTCTTGGCGGACGAGATCGATGTCGGGCCGCTCGACTCCTACTGGCACCTCCTACTCGCCCGCTACGAGCCGGACACCGCCGCGCGGGTGCGGGTACTCGAGTCGACGAAAGCGACCCCGATGCCGCTCCTCGTGGCCTCGCCCGGGTTCGACGAGGGGGCGGTCGCACGGCTGCGCTCGGCCCTGACCGGCCTGCCACCGTCGGATCCGTCGCTTAAAGCGCTGGGCCTCACGGGCTTCGCGGCCGTGACCCGCCGCGACTACAGCTCGCTGGCCGAGGCGGGCTGATCCGGCGCCGCGAGGGCGCGGATGGCGTCGAGCGTCAGCACGCGTGACCCGCGGTCCGGGTCACGCACCGCCACGCGGTCGCTCCCGGCCGACAGCATGGCGGAGAGGGCGTCCTGCACGCTCGACGAGGACTCGACGACAGGTACGCCCGGGGGCGGTGTCGCGAGCGAGGCGGCCTCTCCGGCGGTCATGAGGGAGAGGCGCTTCAGCGCGCGGTCCGTCCCGACGAAATCCATGACCAGCGGGTCTTTCGGCTCGCCGAGCAGCCGGTCCGGCGTGTCGTGCTGGACGATGCGGCCTTCGCGCATGACGGCGACCCGGGCGCCCATCCGGATCGCCTCGTTGATGTCGTGCGTCACCATCACGACAGTTTTGCCGAGCCGGGCCAGGATCTCCTTGAACTCGCGCTGGAGCCGGCCGCGCACCACGGGATCGACCGCCCCGAACGGCTCGTCCATGAGCATGACGGGCGGGTCGGCCGCGAGTGCGCGCGCGACGCCGACGCGTTGGCGCTGGCCGCCGGACAAGCTCGCTGGACGCCGCCCCCGAAACGTCGCCGGGTCGAGCCCGACGAGCCCCAGCATCTCGTCGATCCGCGCCGCGACGCGCCGCTCGTCCCAGCCGAGGAGCCGCGGCACGGTCGCGACGTTGTCCGCGATCGACTTGTGCGGGAACAGCCCGACGCCCTGGATGACGTAGCCGATATGTCGGCGCAGCTGCACCGGGTCGGCGCGCGTCACGTCCTCGCCGCCGACGACGATCCGGCCCGAGCTCGGCTCGATCAAGCGGTTGATCATCCGCAGCGTCGTGGTCTTACCGCAGCCGGACGCCCCGATGAGCGCGCAGGTCCGGCCGTCCGGCACCTCGAGGTCGATCGCGTCGACGGCCGGCCGTGCCTGGCCGGGGAAGAGCTTCGTGACTCCTTCGAGCCGGATCATGCCGTGCTCCCGAGGAGGCGGCCGGCCACGAGCCGCTCGGTCGCCCCGAAGGCGATCTCGGTCACCAGCGCGAGGAGCGCGACCGCGAGCGCCCCGATAACGAGCTGCGGGATGTCGAGCAGCCCCATGCCGGCCGAGATGAGCTCGCCGAGCCCGCCGCCGCCGATGAAGACCGCGAGCGTCGCGGCCGACACGATCTGGACGGCGGCCGTGCGGATGCCCGCGAGGATCACGGGCGTCGCCAGGGGGAGCGAGATGCGCAAGACGTTCTGGCCTTCCGACAGGCCCTGGCCGCGCGCCGCCTCGACGATGTTCGAGTCGACGTCGCGCAGGCCCGCGACCGTGTTCACGAGGACGGCCGGCAGCCCGTAGAGCGTCAGCGCCACCACGGAGGGGAGAAAGCCCGTCCCCAGGACCGGCAGCATGATGACGAGGAGCGCGAGGCTCGGGACCGTGCGCAGCGCGTTGACGATGCCCACGACCGGCGCCGCGAGACGCGGCCGTCGCGCGAGTCCTATCCCGAGGGGCAGGGCGATCACGAGGACGATCGCCAGCGCCGTGACGCTCAGCGTGACATGCTCCGCGAAGGTGCGCCAGAGGATCGACCGATGGCCCGCGATCCACGTCACGTAGGCACCCGTCATTCAAGTCCTCCGGCAGCCCGGACCCGCGTCTCGATAAACCGCAGGCTCTCGTCGGCCAGGATCGCGAGCGCGGACGCGAAGACCGCCCCGACCACGACCTTGTCGCCGATATCCTGCGTGATGCCTTGAAAGATGATGTCGCCGAGCCCGCCCGCCCCGATGAAGGCGCCGACCGTCGCGACCGAGATCTGCGTCACGACGGTGAGCCGGATGCCCGCGATGATGACCGGCAGCGCCAGCGGCAGCTCGATCGCCCCCAGACGCCGCCAGCGTCCGTAGCCCATGCCGTCCGCCGCCTCCAGGATGTCGCCCGGCACGTTGCGCAGGCCCACGACCACGTTCCGCGTGAGGACGAGGAGCGAGTACATCACGATCGCGGTCAGCGCTGGGCCCTGCCCGAGGCCCATGATCGGGATGAGAAGCGCGAAGAGCGCCAGCGCCGGGATTGTGTAGAGGATGCCGGTCGCTCCCAGCACGAGCGCGTAGACGCGGGGGCGGCGCGCCGACCAGATGCCGAGCGGCAGCGCGATCGCGAGCGAGATGGCGAGCGCCTCCGCCACGATGATCACGTGCTGGACGAGCGCCTCCCACAACGTCTCCGGGTTGTTCAGAATCCAGTCCACCACCCGCCCTCGTCCAACGCGGCCTGCGACGCCCCGGCGTCGATCGCGACCGGTTCACCGCCGACCTCGACGACGACCTTCAGCAGGGCAGAAGGCTCCGACTTGGCGGCAGTCACCCCCTACTTCATCAGGCCTTTCGCCTTCAGGAAGTCCGCCGCGACGCGGCGAGGTTCCTTCTTCTCCACCTCGACCTGACGGTTGAGCTCGGACATCGTGGCGTTGTCGATCAGCGCATCGACCTTCGCGAGCGCGTCGACGACGGTCTGGTTCTTCGCGACCTCCATCCGGACGACCGGGGCAAGCTGGTAGGGAGGGAACAGACTCTTGTCGTCGTCGAGTGCGACGAACTTCTCGGCCGCGATCTGCCAATCGGTCGAGAACCCGTTCGCGATGTCTACCTGTTTCTGCGAGAGGGCCTCGTAGCGAAGCCGGAGCGCCGCGAATTGCCGGCTCTCCCCGAACTCCATCCCGTAGACCTCTTTCAGGCCCGGCAGGCCGTCGTAGCGGTCGAAGAACTCCGAGCCTGCCCCCAGCTTCAGACCCTTCGAGACCTTGGCAAGGTCCGACAGCGTCCTCAACTTGTACTGCGCCGCGGTCTCGGGCCGGACCACGATCGCGTAGCCGTTATTGACGTTGGAAGGGGACAGCCACGTCAGGTTGAACTCCTTCTCGTAGAAGCCCTTCACCTTATCGAGGACGCGCTTCGGGTCGGTGTCCTTCTCGGCCTTCATGACGGCGAGGAGACCGGTGCCGGTATACTCGGGATAAAGGTCGATCGCGCCGCTCTTCAACGCCTCGTGCGCCACGAGCGTCGCCCCGAGATTGACTTTGCGCTCCACCTTCAGGCCCGCCGCCTCCAGCGCTCCCGCGTAGAGCTCCGCCACGATGAACTGTTCGGTGAAGTTCTTGGACCCGACCTTAATCGTCTGAGCATTCGCCGACGCGGCAGCGAGCAGGGCCGATGCGACCGCGAGGATGCGCACGAGGCTGGACGGGACACGCATGTAGGGCAACTCCGATTTCGCAGACCCTAGCGACATCCGGTTTCGTGCGAAAGCCGACACGTGCGTCCGACATCCAGCACGTCGAGCCAGGATCTCAAGCCGCCTCTCCCGGCGCCTTCACGAGACGGCAGCCCGAGATATGCCACGCGCCCTCGGGATCCTTCTCGAAGGAGTAGACGGCGTCCCAATCGGCCCCCGCCTCGTCCTGAACGCGCAGGGACAGTTCGGGCCCCGTGGCTGCGTCCCGTTCCGGACCGAAGACGTAACTGCGTGGTCGGTACACCGGGCGGTAGCCGTCGCGGACCATCGACATGAACCGCTCGGGATCTCCGAACATCTCGCGCAAACCCGGCGAGGCGAACGAGAACGCCGTTGCCCCGTCATCGTGGCGGAACGCATCGATCTGCCGTTCGACGAGGCTCCTCAGCGCAGACCTGTCACCGTCCTCAATCGCGATCGCGACGGACGGCAGCACAAGACCCAGTACCACGATCGCATGCATGACACGGAACGGACGCATGTCGGCCTCCTCGATAGTC
>CAHJXE010000168.1 GCA_903644085.1 Hyphomicrobiales bacterium | reverse complement strand
TCCTCGCGAGCGTCGGCGGTCTCGTGTCCGAGCGCGCCGGGATCGTGGATGTCGGGCTCGAGGGCAAGATGCTGGCCGGCGCCTTTGCGGCCGCCAGCGCGGCGGCCGTCACGGTGTCGGCCTGGGCGGGTCTCGCGGCCGCGCTGGCCACGGGTCTGGCGCTGGCGCTCCTGCACGGCGTTGCGTCGATCACTTGGCGGGGCAACCAGGTCGTCAGCGGCATGGCGATCAACATCCTGGCCTCGGGGCTCACGATCGTGCTCGGCGAAGCGTGGTTCCGCATGGGCGGGCAGACGCCCGCGCTCACCTCGGCGGCGCGGTTCGTGCCCCTGCGGCTCGACTGGCCGAACGCGGCAGGCCTCGGGCGGGTACTGACGCAGACCGGGTTCGTCTACGCGGCGCTGCTCAGCGTGCCGGCTGCCGGCTGGGTGCTCGCCCGCACGCGGTTCGGCCTGCGTCTGCGCGCCGTCGGCGAGGCGCCTAAGGCCGTCGAGGCGGCCGGTATCTCGGTCGCGTGGCTGCGCTACCGCGCGGTCGCGCTCTGCGGCCTTCTCACGGGGGCGGCCGGCGCTTACCTGTCGATCGCGCAAGGGGCCGGCTTCAGCCGCGACATGAGCGCGGGCCAGGGCTACATCGCTCTGGCGGCGCTCGTCTTCGGGCGGTGGCGTCCCGTGCCGACGCTCCTCGCGTGCCTCCTGTTCGGGTTCATCGACGCGGTGGCGATCCGGCTCCAGGGTGTCGCGCTGCCCGGCCTCGGCGAGGTGCCGGTCCAGCTCGTCCAGGCGCTGCCCTACGGGCTGACCGTGATCCTGCTCGCGGGCTTCATCGGGCGCGCGGTCGCGCCGCGCGCCTCGGGCGTGCCGTACCCCTAGGCTGCCTGACGAGTTGCGCCGTCGAGCGCGACCTCGAAACTCGCCCCGGTGGCGGCCTTGAGCTCGTCGACCGAGACGCCGCCGGCGAGCTCGATCAGCCTCATGCCCGTGCCGCCCTTCTTGTCGATCGCGAACACGCCGAGATCGGTGATCACCATGTCGACGACGGCCGCGCCGGTCAACGGCAGGCTGCACCGGTGCAGCAGCTTCGCGTCGAGCGAGCCGTCCTTGTTCTTCGCGGAATGCTCCATCACCACGACGACCCGCTTGACGCCGGCCACGAGGTCCATCGCGCCGCCCATCCCCTTGACCATCTTGCCGGGGATCATCCAGTTCGCGAGGTCGCCGTTCTCCGCGACCTGCATGGCGCCGAGGATCGACAGGTCGATATGCCCGCCGCGGATCATCGCGAAGCTGTCCGCGGACGAGAAGTAGCTCGTGGTCGGCAGCTCGGTCACCGTCTGCTTGCCCGCGTTGATGAGGTCGGCATCCTCCTCCCCCTCGTAGGGGAACGGCCCCATGCCGAGCATGCCGTTCTCGCTCTGGAGCTGAACGTTCACGCCATCCGGAATGTAGTTCGAGACGAGGGTCGGGATGCCGATCCCGAGGTTGACGTAGAACCCGTCCTGCAGCTCGCGCGCCGCGCGCTGAGCAATCTCGTCGCGTGTCCAGGCCATCTCGTTTTCCCTTAAGCTGCGAGGCGCTTGCGCGTCGTGCGGTGCTCGATGCGCTTGCCGTAAGTGCCGACCTCGATGATGCGCTTCACGAAGACGCCGGGCGTCACGATCGCGTCGGGTTCGAGCGCGCCGGGATCGACCAGCGTCTCCACCTCCGCGACCGTCATCCGGGCCGCGGTCGCCATCATCGGGTTGAAGTTGCGGGCGGTCTTCCGGTAGACGAGGTTGCCCTCGCGGTCGCCCTTCCAGGCATGCACGAGCGAGAGGTCGGCCACGATGCCGCGCTCCATCACGTAATGCTCGCCGTCGAACTCGCGGGTCTCCTTGCCCTCGGCGATCAGCGTGCCATAGCCCGTCTTGGTGAAGAAGGCCGGTATCCCGGCGCCCCCGGCCCGGATCCGCTCGGAGAGCGTGCCCTGCGGGTTGAACTCGATCTCGAGCTCGCCCGCGAGGTATTGCTGCGCGAAGAGCTTGTTCTCGCCCACGTAGGACGCGACCATCTTCTTGATCTGGCGCGTCTCCAGCAGCAGGCCGAGACCCGCGCCGTCGACGCCCGCGTTGTTCGCCACGACCGTCAGCCCGGTGACGCCCGCGTCGCGGATCGCCTCGATCAGCGCGTTCGGTACGCCGCAGAGGCCGAACCCGCCCGCCATGACCAGCATGTCGTTGCGCAGCAACCCCGCCAGAGCCTCGCGCGCGTCCGGGTAGACCTTCTTCATCGACGCATTCCCTCGGTCCCGGATATCGTATCGCCGCTCCGGTTGTGCACCATAACGGCGAGCCGTCGCCCTCGCTACCCCGTCCAGGTTACCGCGTCGCCGACGATCGACGCCGCAGGACGAGGCCCGACACCGCGACCGCGACCGTCACCGCGAGGATCATCAGGCTCGACACGGCGTTAATCTCGGGCGTGACCCCGAGCCGGACTTGCGAGTAGATCCGCATCGGCAACGTCGTGGCGCCCGGCCCCGAGGTGAAGCTCGCGATCACGAGATCGTCCACCGAGAGCGTGAAGGCGAGAAGAAAGCCCGCCGCGACCGCCGGGGCGATGAGCGGCAGCGTGACGGTCCAGAACGCCATGACCGGACCCGCCCCGAGGTCGCGCGCCGCCTCCTCCAGCTCGCGATCGAGGAGGCCGAGACGTGCGCCGACGATCACGGTCACGAAGGGCAGGCCGAGCGTCGTATGGGCGAGGGTGACGGTGCCGATCCCGCGCTCGACGCCCGACGCCACGAAGAGCAGCAGCAGCGAGAGGCCGCTCACCACCTCCGGCAGCACCATCGGGGCGTAGACGAGGCCGGTCATCAGCGTGCGGCCGGGAAAGCGCCCGAAGCGCGCCAACGCGACGGCCGCGAGCGTGCCGAGGAGGGTCGCGAGGGTCGCGGCGGCGAGCGCGACGCGAAGGCTCACCCAAGCGGCCTCGCGCAAGGCCGTGTTCTGCGCCAGCGCCGCATACCAGCGCGTCGAGAACCCGGCCCAGACGGTGACCAGCCGCGAGGCGTTGAACGAGAAGGCCACCACGTACAGGATCGGCAGGTAGAGGAACGCGAGGCCGAGGCCCAGCGCGACCGCGTCCCCCGGCCCGAACCGCCTCATCCGCGAGCGTCCTGCCGACGGGTCTCGATCTCGCGCAACGCCACGATCGGCCCGAGCAATGCCGCGAGAAGCACGATCGCGACCGCGGCCGCGAGCGGCCAGTCGCGGTTCGCGAAGAACTCGCTCCACAGCGTGCGGCCGAGCATCAGCGTGTCCGAGCCGCCGAGCAGGTCCGGGATGACGAACTCGCCCGTGATCGGGATGAAGCAGAGCAGGCACCCGGCCGCGAGCCCCGCGCCCGAGAGCGGGAAGGTCACGGTCCAGAACGCCTGCATTCGCGATGCCCCGAGATCGGCCGCGGCTTCCAGCAGCGTCGCGTCCTGCCGCTCCAGCGTCGCGTAGAGCGGCAAGATCATGAACGGCAGGTAGGCGTACACGATGCCGAGCACGACGGCCGTGTCCGTGTTCAGGATGGCGAGCGGGCCGCGCGTCAGGCCGAGCTCCATCAGGGTACGGCTTGACCATGCGTCAGGCTTCAGGATCGCCGTCCAGGCGTAGACCCGGATGAGGAAGCTCGTCCAGAAGGGCAGGATCACGGCCGCGACCAGCACGGGCCGCCATCGGGCGGAGGCGCGCGCCATCGCGAGCGCCACCGGGTAGCCGACGAGCGCCAGGATCGCGGTCGAGAGCGCTGCGATCGAGAGCGAGGAGAGTGCCGCCAGAAGGTAGAGGTCGTCCGCGAGCAGGGTGCGGAAGTTATCGATGCCGAGCCCCCCCACGAAGGCGCGCCAGCGTTCGGCATCGAGCGTCCAGGCGAGTTGCGGGCGGTAGGGCGGCTGCGCGATCGCGCTCTGCGACAGGCTGATCTTGCCCACGATCGCGACCGGCACGAGGACCAGCGCGGCGAGCCACGCGAGGGGCGGCCCGACGACGAGCGCGCGCCGCCAGCGGATCGGCGGCGTCGTCACGGGCGGCAAGTTCGGCGTCATCTCGGACGTCGTCATGCCGCGAGATGGCGCGCAGGTGAAGCCCCGCCCGTCTCCGAGGATCAGGTCGCGTCGGGGCCGGCCTTCGGGGCCGTGGGCTGCTCCGCGCGCCGGATCGCCTTCCAGCTGTTCGACTGGCTGATCATCCGCTTGATGGCCGCGAGGTTCTTGGCCGCATCCTCGGGCGACAAGTCGCGCCGCAGCACGCCCTCCGCCTCGCCGAACTTGCCTTCCAGCCCGAGAACCAGCGCGTAATTCTGCCTGACGCGGGCGTCCGCGCGGGGATGCTGCGCCGCGGTCCCCAGGATCCGCTCCGCTTCGTCGAGCCGCTTCGCGAGCGCGAAGGAGAGCCCCTGGTTCGTCAGGACGGAGGGTTCGCCGGGCGCGATCTTCAGCGCGGTCTCGTAGAAGCGTTGGGCGGAGCCGAAATCGCCCAACTGGTCCGCGACCGCGCCCTGGACCGACAGGATGCGCCAATCCGGGCGCTCGGGGCTGTGCGCCCGCGACAGCACGTCGGCCGCCTCCTTCAGGCGGCCCGCATCGGCGAGCGCCTTGCCGTAGGCGGCCAGCACGCCGAGGTCGTTCGGGTTGCGGATCGAACTCTGCTGCAGGACCGCCACTGCCTGGGCGGTCTGGTCGAGGCCTCGGAGCGAGTGCGCGTAGGCGATGGCCACGGCCGCATCGCCCGGGTTCATCTCGAACTGTTCGCCGAGCGAGCTCGACTCGGACCTGAGCTGCGCACCCGACATGGCCGCCCCGGCATCGCCGCCGAGCGAGCCCGTCGCCACGGGATCGCGCCCGAGGCACCCTCCGAGACCGGCCGCCACGATCACGACCGCGACGCCCCGAACCGCGAGCCTGGACAGCGATGGCAGCGACATGACACGAACTCCGCGGGAACGACGCGTTGGCTCGAAGACGTAGTTCGTTAACCCTAACCTCCGGTTAAATCCGTACAGAACACCCGATGTCCCATCCCGCTTTCGCATTCCCGGCCACCGACGCGGTGCCGGTCCGCCTCGTCACGGCGACGACCTATGCGGAGATCGCATCCACGCTGTCCGACCTCGCGCGCGCCTTCGCGGAGGCCTCGGGTTTCGAGCCGACGCCGGGCGCGATCCTGCCGCTCCCCTCGGCCGAGGGCGGGATCGCGTGCGTGCTGTTCGGCCACGACGACGTGTCAGGCGACCCGTTCGGTGCGGGCAGGCTCGCGACCGCGCTTCCGGCCGGCACCTACCGGTTCGAGGGCCATCTCGCCGACCCCGCTCTCGCGACGCTCGCCTTCGCGCTCGGCCGCTACCGGTTCACACGCTACCGCGACGCGCCGGAGCGTGACGTGCGGCTCGTGCCGCCGCCGGGCGTCGACGCGGCGGAGATCGGCCGCATCGCGGACGCCGTCTCGATGGGCCGCGACCTCGTCAACATGCCGGCGAACGACCTCGGGCCGGACGGCATCGAGGAGGCGGCCCGCCGGCTCGCGGAGAGGCACGGGGCCGAGATCGAGGTGATCGTCGGCGACGACCTTCTGGACGCGAACCTGCCCATGATCCACGCGGTCGGGCGGGCGGCGGAGCGCGCGCCGCGCCTCGTCGACCTCACCTGGGGCGACCCGGCCCGGCCCGCCGTGACGATCGTCGGCAAGGGCGTCGCCTTCGACACGGGCGGGCTCGACATCAAGCCCTCCTCCGGCATGCTCCTCATGAAGAAGGACATGGGCGGGGCGGCGGCCGCGCTCGCGCTCGCCGACATGGTGATGGGCGCGGGCCTGCCTGTGCGCCTGCGCGTGCTCATCCCGGCGGTCGAGAACGCCATCTCGGGCGCATCCTTCCGGCCGGGCGACGTGCTGCGGAGCCGCGCCGGGCTCACGGTCGAGATCGGCAACACGGATGCCGAGGGCCGGCTCATCCTCGCGGACGCCCTGGCGCTCGCGGACGAGGACGCGCCGGACCTCCTGGTGGATTTCGCCACCCTGACGGGGGCCGCCCGGGTGGCGCTCGGACCCGACCTGCCGCCCTTCTACACGCAGGACGACGCGCTGGCCGAGCACGTGCAGCGAATCGGGCTCGCGGTCCACGATCCCGTCTGGCGGCTCCCGCTCTGGCGGCCTTACGCCCGGATGCTGGACTCGAAGATCGCGGACACGAACAACGTGTCGTCGGGCGGGTTCGCGGGCTCGGTCACGGCGGCGCTCTTCCTGGCGAAGTTCGTCAAGGACGCGAAGGCCTACCTGCATTTCGACATCTACGGCTGGACGCCCTCCGCGAAGCCCGGCCGGCCCGAAGGCGGCGAGGTCCAGGGCGCCCGCCTGATCTACGCGCTCCTCAAGGAGAGGTATCCCGTGCAGGACATCTGACCGAACCCGATGCCATCGTGTTCAGCCGCGATCGATCTCCGCCCCGCGACGCGCGACGACCTCCGGCGCGTGGCCGAGATCCGGCGCGATGTCCGGGAGAACCGTCTGGCGGATCACTCGAAAGTCACGCAGGCCGAGGTGCTCTGGTATCTCGACCACGCGATCTTCCTCGTCAGCGAGGACGAGCACGCGATCCAGGGCTTCGTCTGCGCCAATCCGCAGACCGGCTTCGTGTGGGCCCTCTTCGTCGACGATCGGGCGCAGGGTCGAGGACATGGCACGTCGCTCCTCGACGCAGCCTTGGGTCGGCTCCGGGCCCTCGGGCACAGGCAGGTCCATCTCACGACGGGAGCGGACACGCGGGCCCACGGGTTCTACCTGCGTCACGGTTTCGTCGACATGGGGGCGGCGTTCGGCGGCGAGCGGGTCCTCGTCGGACATCTCGACGAGCTTGCATCTCTCCGAGCTTGAAGGCGCGCCCGCGTCAACGTAGCGCTTACGCGGGACGTGCAGAATGGCTCGATGACGGACACGACGCTCGACAGACGGCTCACGCCGGCCCGGCCCGACCTTGCGGACGAGCGGCTGCGCGGCGCGGTCGAGGCGCCGCGATACGTCGGCGGCGTCGAGCGCCGGCTCGTCGCGCCCTCCGCGCCGGTGCGTCGCGAGCCGCGGGCCGACGCGTCGCTCGATACC
>CAHJXE010000167.1 GCA_903644085.1 Hyphomicrobiales bacterium | reverse complement strand
ACACCCGGGCGGTGTAGACCGGCCAAGTGGCGACGATCATCCCGATCCAGGTTCTGCGCGGTGCGGCCGCGCTCGCGGTCGTAATCCTGCACGGGCAGCACGAGGCCGAGCTCTATGCCGGGCGGTCCGGCCCGACCTTCACTCCCGTCGCGTTCCCCTTTGAGGCGGGCGTGGACGTGTTTTTCGTCATCTCCGGCTTCGTGATGATCTACGCCTCGCGTGGTTTGTTCGGCCGCCACGGCGCGCGGCGGCGTTTCCTGGCGCATCGCGTCGCGCGCGTCGTACCGCTCTATTGGTCGACGACGACCCTCTATCTCGGCTTGGCTCTGGTCGTGCCGACGCTCCTCAACGGAGCCACGCCGACGCTCGGCTACGTGGTGGCCTCCTACCTGTTCGTACCCGTGGCGCGTCCTGACGGGCTCGTCCAGCCGATCTATTCGCTCGGTTGGACGCTGAACTACGAAATGTTCTTCTATGTCGTCTTCGCGCTCGCGATCGGCCTCGACCGGCGGCGCGCGACGGCCGCGATCCTCGGCGTGCTGGCGCTCCTCTCGGCAACCGGCCTCGTGCTCTCGCTGCCGCAGCCTCTCGCGACCTGGACGGACCCGTTGCTGCTCGAGTTCGGTATCGGGATCGCGCTCGGCCTCACACGTAGCGAAGGCGTGGGGCTCGCCCGCCTCGCCCGCGTCGCACTCGCGTTGGCAGGGATCACGCTCTTCGCGGTCCAGGACGGCGAGCCGCTGGCCGGGCTCGCGCGCGCCCTCCTATACGGCGTGCCGGCCGCTTGCCTGGTGGCGGCCTGCGGATTGGGTCATGACGACACGACGGACGAGAGCCGGCTCGATCACTGGGCCGATCGATGGGGGGCCTGGATCGGAGACGCCTCCTACGCGCTGTACCTGACCCACCCTTTCGCGATCCGAGGCGCGCGCGAAGCGCTCCGGATCGCCGGGCTCGCGTCCTTCGTGCCGGCCCGGGTCTTCCTGGCGATCGCCCTCGCGACCGCGGCCGCTGCCGCGCTCCTCGTCCATCGCGCCGTTGAGCGCCCGCTCACGCGAGCGGCGCGCCGTCGTCTCGAGCGAGCCTAATGGCGTGCTACTTCTTGCCCGGGGTGATGATACCCTTGGTAGAGGGGGCGGCCGCGATCGTCTTCTTCACCTCTTTCTTGGGCTTCTTCGACTCGCGATTGCCCTTCTGTTCGCCCTTCGCCATCACGTCGTCTCCCGTCGGCCGACTGGCCGGTCTCGAAACTAGACGCTTCCGCGCCCGGCACAAACCGAAACCACGAAGCGACCTGGAACGGATGCTCGTCGCAGTGTTGCATTTCTGTTCTTGACGAGAACGTGGCCGCGTGAGGGATGATCACGAAACGGTCCAATTCGGCCGCTTCGCAGGAGACATCACATGGAGACCAGCCGCCGTATGTTCCTCGCCGCGGCCGCGGCGACGGCCGGCTCGGGTCTCGCGGGCTGCGTCGCCCCGACCGCGAGCGTGGGACTGCCGACATTCAATGGCATCGCGGCAGCGCCGGCGCTTGCTCCGACGGACTACGCGGCGATCTACGGCGAGGTGAAGGGCGACCGTTTCGCGGTGCCGGCCTTCGATTACAAGGTGCTCGACCGCGCCTACCTGCGCCAAGACGTGGCTTATAGCGGGCCCGAGAAGCCCGGCACGATCATCGTCGACCCGAAGAACCGGTTGCTGACCCATGTGGGCGAGGGCGGTCGCGCCCGACGCTACGGTGTCGGGGTCGGCAAGCAGGGCTTCGCCTGGTCCGGTGCGGCCGAGATCCGCTCGAAGCAGGAATGGCCGGACTGGTACCCGCCTCCGGAGATGATCGCGCGCCGCCCCGACATCAAGCGCCAGCTCTCCAAACTGCAGAGCGGCATCGGGGTGCATGGCGGCGAGGGCAACCCGCTCGGCGCCCGCGCGATGTATCTGTGGCAGGGCAACCACGACACGCTCTATCGCATCCACGGCACGTTGGAGCCGGAGACGATCGGCACCGCGGTCTCGTCCGGCTGCATCCGCATGATCAACCAGGACGCGATCGACCTCTACAACACGACGGCTCCCGGCACGCGCGTGGTGGTGCTCGGCTGACGGCCTGCTCCGTCGGGAGGGCACGGCAATGAGCGCGGAGCCGAACCTGAGGCGCCATGTCCTGCGAACGGCGGTGTGATCGCCGGTGCAGAACTGGAAGCGGGGCTCTCTCCGCTCCTGTTCCCGGCGCTCGCGACGCTTGTCACGCCGGCTCGGATCCGAACCGGGACACGACCCAAGGTCCGGCCAGCCGTGTGGATTGCGGTGATATCGGGTACAAATCCGGGCGCTGCCGATGAATCGCGGATCTGCCCGGAACGCCGGAGCCGCGCGACATTTATTCGTCGCATCATCGCGTCATGTCGCGAGCGCTCGGCTGGACGAGCATCGGAGGATCGAGATGGCGATCCACTACTTTCACTGCACGGATGGGGTCGATCTCATCGTCGACCGGCGCGGGCGCGACGCTCGGGAAACGGGCGAGGTTCGCGACAGGGCGAGAGAGGTGGCGGGCGAGATCATGCGGGCCGTACCCTCCTATCGGGAATGGGACGACTGGGCGGTGCACGTCTACGACCACCGCGGCGAGGTCGAGATCGTGTCCTTCACGGCCGAGAGCGAGGACCAGACGTCTCTCGTCGACGTCGCCGCGTAACGTCGGGCCTCAGAACACGAAGGCTTCGAAGGCCGGATCGACCGAACCTTTCCAGGCACCGTGATACAGGCCGAGCAGACGGTCCGCCTGCGTCTGCCCGCTCGATACGATATCGTCGAGCACGTCGAGATGATGGGTCTCGTCCCGTCCCGACACGTCATGTCTCGCGCGGGCCACGAGACCCTCACGCGCGATCGCGAGCGCGTCGCGCGCCACGTCGAGCACGGGACGGCCCGCGACGTCGGCCTTCAGCCCCATCCGGGGCACGTCGTCGCGGAGCCGTGCGCGATCCTCAGCCGACCAGCCGCGCACGAGGTCGCCCGCCCCGTCGAGCGCCGCCGCGTCATAGAGAAGCCCGACCCAGAATGCCGCTTGCGCGGCGATCATGTTCGCCGGACCGACATCGGAGCCACGCATCTCGAGAAAGCGCTTCAGGCGCACCTCGGGGAAGATCGTCCCCATGTGGTTCGCCCAATCCGACACCATCGCGCGCTCGCCAGGCAGCGCGGCGAGTTGGCCGGCCAGCAGGTCCCGGAACGAGCCGCCGGATACGTCGTGATACGTGTCGCCACGCTTGACGAAATACATCGGCACGTCGAGCGCGTAATCGACGTAACGCTCGTAGCCCATGCCGTCCTCGAACGCGAAAGGCAGCATGCCGGTGCGGTTCCGGTCGGTGTCGCGCCAGATCTCCGAGCGCATCGTCAGGAGCCCGTTCGGCCGCCCGTCCGTGAAGGGCGAGTTGGCGAAGAGCGCGGTCGCGATCGGCTGCAGCGCGAGGCTCGCGCGCAACTTCGCCACCATGTCGGCCTCCGAGCCGAAGTCGAGGTTCACCTGCACGGTCGCGGTGCGGAACATCATGTCGAGCCCGCGCGTGCCGACCTTCGGCATGTAGCCTGCCATGATGCGGTAGCGCTGCTTCGGCATCATCGGCGTTTCGGCATTCGTCCATTTCGGGCTCATGCCGAGCGTCAGGAACCGGATCCCGAGCGGTCCGCCGATCCGGCCGGCCTCGTCGAGGTGACGCGCGAGTTCGTCCGCGGTCTCGTGCACGGTCGCGACCGGAGCGCCGGAGAGCTCGAACTGACCGCCGGGCTCGAGCGAGATCGCGCCGCCTCCCGCCTCGTCCGAGAGACCGATCGGGTGGCCCTCGTCGAGGATCGGCTCCCAGCCGTTCAACTTCGCCATGCCCTCGATCAGCGCCCGGATGCCATGATCGCCCTCGTAGGGCACGGGCGCATGACCCTCGACCCGGAACGGGACCTTCTCGTGCTCGGTCCCCATTCGCCACTCGGACCGGGGCTTCTCGCCGGCCGCGATCCACGCGACCAGCTCGTCGCGATCTGCGATCGGCGTCGCATCCGTGACATCACGCGCCATGCGCCACCTCGAAGTCGGGAACGGGCGCGGGGCCCGGAAGGCGCGCCGGACGGGCACCCTCAGTCGAGGCGCTACATAGGCCGCCATCCGGCCTGCCGCAACGCAAGGTTCTAACCATCCCGCCAATCGCCCAGCACGCCCTGCACGAGGGCGAGCGCCGCGATGGCCGCCGTATCGGCGCGCAGGATCCGTGGCCCAAGCGAGATGCGTCGCAGGTTCGCTCGGCGCATCAGCAGGTCACGTTCTTCGGGCGCGAAGCCGCCCTCCGGCCCGACGACGAGCGCGAGACCGCCCAGCACCGAAGCCCCGGCCAATGCGGCGATCGGGTCAGCCACAGGGGCGTCCTCGTCGCAGAACACGACGAGGCGATCGGGTTCGAGCTTGGCGATGACAGCCGGCAGGTCGGCCTCGGGGCCGATATCGGGCACCGCCAGGATGCCGCATTGTTCCGCCGCCTCGATCGCGTTCGCGCGCATGCGGTCGCGGTTGATGCGCGACGCCACGCTTCGACGCGTGAAGGCGGGTTGAAGACGCCCGACGCCCATCTCCACGGCTTTCTGGACCATGTAATCGAGCCGCGCATGCTTGAGCGGCGCGAAGACGTAGACGAGGTCGTTGAGCCGGGTCTGCTCGCGCACGCGCCGGAGCGGCTTCAGCGACGCGCTCTTGCGCCCGGAGACGCCGATCTGCGCCAGCCACTCTCCGTCGCGCCCGTTGAAGACCAAAACCTCGTCGCCGTCGCCTAAACGCAGGACCGAGAGAAGGTAGTTCGCGGCCGTGCGGTCGAGCTCGATCATCGACCCGGCCGCGAGCGCCGGTTCGACATGCAGACGCTGTCCATTGAAGTCATAGCCCGCCATGAGGTCTCATGTGCCGAGAACGTCCGAAAAGCCGCCACAATTCGCTGATTTCGTAATCCGACGCGTCTTGATATGGGTTCGGTGATCCTCGCGCTCGAGAGCGCGGCCGATCGATCTGCATGGTCATGGCGGGAGAGGATCCGGTCGAACCGGGCCTGCGAGGGGGTTGGTCTACCATGTTGAAACGTTCGTGCGCCTCAGCGAGGTTCGCGTCTCGCCTCGTCATCGTCACGATGGGAGCCGCCGGCTTGCTGGCCGTGGCCGTGCCGGAGGCAGGCGCGCAGTCCGCGAGTTGTCAGAGCATTCAGCCGATGCTCGTGCAGCGCAAGGAGATTTCCGGTCGGCTCTCGGCCGGCCCCAAGGGCAAGCTCGACGCGCGTGTCGCATGCTCGGGGTTCAACCAACTCGTCTCCAACGGGCAGGCCCTGATCAAATGGGTCGATGCCAACAAGGATTGGTGCCAGATCCCGGATACGTTCGTGGGCGGGATCAAGGCGGATCACGAGAAGGCGATCTCGATCCGCGCCCGCGCCTGCAAGGTCGCGGCGCAGCAGACCGAGATGGAGAAGCGCGCGAAGGAAGGCGGTGGCGGGGGGGGCGGAGCCGGAGGCCTCCTCGGCGGTGGAGGCCTCACCGGCCAGCAGGCGATGCCGCAGGGCGCTCTCTGAACCGATCAGGCGCCCCGTCCGGCGGCGATCTCCCGTTCACGGTGGATGGTCGGGCGTCCGGGCAAGCGGGCCGACTTGCGGCGCGTCAGAAATCTCGGTCGGCGTCCGGTGAGGATGACGAGGTAGCGGCGGTCATGGAACCGTCCCAGTCTCACGCGCTCGATCTGAGAGCATGGTGTCTCCAGCGCACCGTCCGGCGCCTCGATCGCGAGCGGCAGGCCCGACGCGTCGCCCAGACCGCGCCACACGGCGATCACCTCCTCCTCGCCGAAGGGCCCGAATGTCAACAACGTCCGGCCATTCTTGCCTTCGAGAAGGATCCGCAGGTCCGGGCCGAGCCGCAAGACGATCCGCGACGCGATGAGCCAGCGTTCGCGCCCGATCACGTAGCGCGCCGCGCAGTCCGGCTTGCCGTTCAGAGGGTCGAAGCCATCCACCGCGACGGATGACGCGTGGACCTCTTGTTTGCTGGCTGTCATGGTCGATGCCTTGTTCGGCCCGGCGGCCTCTTGGAGCCGCTCGGGATAGCGCATCCTTGCCACGAGATGATCGGCCCGGCCTTAAGGACCAGGGTTAAGCATCGATGCTGGCAGGCGTTTCGGCCTGCATGTTCAACAGACCCTTGAGGAAGAACGGAAGAGTTGCCTTGCCGCGACGGCGCCTCTAGACCCGCATCGTCTCGCGGAACGTCTCGCCCTCCCGCGATCGTCACGGTTCCTCGCACGCGGAGCATGTCGCCAGGTGAACCGGATGCCAGCTCGCCGGGCCGATCGAAGCAGATGAAGGCCCTGTCCGGTGTGCCGCCCGACCTGATGGAGTCGCTGCGCGGCGTCGCGCACGAGGCGGGCGCGATCGCGATGCGCTATTTCCGCCCCGGCGGCACCACGTCGGCCAAGGTCTGGCAGAAGAGTGGCGGTTCGCCCGTGACGGAAGCCGACGTCGCGGTCGACACCTTCCTGAAAATCAGGCTGAGCGGCTTCGTGCCGGAGGCCGGATGGCTGTCGGAGGAGACGGTCGACGATGCGCGCCGGCTCGGCCGCGACCTCGTCTGGGTCGTCGACCCGATCGACGGAACGCGCGCCTACCTGTCGGGCAACCATGACTGGTCGATCGCGATCGCGTTGCTCGCCGAGGGTTCGCCCGTGCTCGGGGTCGTCTACGCGCCCGCGCTCGACACGTTCTACGAGGCGACGCTGGGGGACGGGGCGCGTCGCAACCGCGACGTCGTCAGGGTCACGGCTGCCACGAACTTCGACGGCCTCTCCGTCTCGGGACCCGCACCCTTTGCGGACCGTCTCGCCCGTCATGCGCCCGGGATCGTGCGGGCACCGCGGGTTCCCTCGCTCGCGTTGCGCATCGCACGGGTCGCGGACGGATCGATCGGTGTCGGGCTCGTCTCGGGCAATGCCCGCGACTGGGACATCGCGGCGGCCGACCTCGTCTTGACGGAAGCCGGCGGCACCATGACGGCGCCCGACGGGCGGCCACCTGTCTACAACCTCGCCGATCCCGTCCACGGGGAACTCGTCGCGACTTCCTCCGGATTGCATCGCAAACTCGTCGAGGCCATCAACGGGCCCTGAACGTCGTAGACGTGGACACACACCTGGACTCCGT
>CAHJXE010000166.1 GCA_903644085.1 Hyphomicrobiales bacterium | reverse complement strand
CACGGTCGGGGGCGCGGGCAAGACCCCGGCCGCCATCGCGGTCGCCAGGATGCTGAAGACGCTCGGCCACCGTCCCGCCTTCCTCCTGCGCGGCTACGGTGGATCGCTGGCCGGCCCGGTCGCGGTCGACACTGCCCGCCACCGGTTCCGGGAAGTGGGGGACGAGGCGATCCTCCTCGCGCGGCATGGCCCGGCGGTCGTAGCGCGCGACCGTCCGGCCGGGGCGGCGCTGGCCACCCGGCTCGGGGCGGACGTGATCGTGATGGATGACGGGATGCAGAACCCGTCGCTCGTGAAAGACCTGACGCTCGCGGTCTTCGACGGAGCCCGCGGGATCGGCAACGGGTGGGTGCTTCCGGCGGGCCCGTTGCGCGCACCGCTGGCCGCCCAGTGGCCCGCGATCGACGCCTGCCTGGTCGTCGGAGGTGGCGAGGTCGTGCGCGACCTCGCGCGACCTCGCGACGAACTCGTCCTGACCTCGCGTCTCGCGCCCGACTTCGCGCCCGACCTCGCCCGCCGCCGCGTTCTCGCGCTCGCGGGGATCGGCCATCCGGCGAAGTTCGTCGCGACCTTGCGCGAGTGCGGGGCCGATGTCGTCGAGCTCGCGGCCTTCCCGGACCATCACCCGTTCACGCCGACCGAGGTCCGACGCGTCCTGCGTCGCGCGGCCGAGCTCGGGGCGCTCGCGGTCACGACGGAGAAGGACCGCGTCCGCCTCGACGCCTTGCGCGACGCCGTGCCCGAGGTCGACGCCATCGTGGCGCTGCCGGTCACGCTCCACCTCGACGATCCGGGCGCGCTGGAGGCGCTCATCCGGCGCGCGCTCGCGGCGCACGCGACGACCCGATCCTGAATCCGGCGGGATCGAAAGTCCCTCCGACGCGTTTTGACCGTCCGCCATGATGTGGACGCATCCGCGTGCTGATCATGTGGCGTTCGGATAGGCTAGGGTCAGGGTACACGGATATGCGTTTTCGCGTGATGGTCGCCGTCGCGGCGCTCGGTCTCGGGCTGGCGCCGCTCGCGGCGTGGTCGTCCCCCAACGATCCGAGCGGGACGTGGCTCACGCAGGACGGCAAGGCCCGCATTCGCGTCGAGAAGTGCGGGGCGGACCGGCAGCGCGTGTGCGGCTACGTCGTGTGGATGGCGGCGCCGACGGATGCCAGCGGCGAGCTCAAGCGCGACACGAGCAACCCCGACCCCGCGAAGCGCGCCCGCACGACGCTCGGCCACCAGCTGATCTCCGGCTTCCAGCCGAACGCGGACGATCACTATGAGGGCAAGATCTACAATTCCGAGAACGGCAAGAGCTACGACGCGAACCTGTGGTCCGACCAGCCGGGCGAGCTGAAGCTGAAGGGCTGCCTCGTGGCGTTCCTGTGCAGCACGCAGTCCTGGGCGCGCGTCTCGGACACGGTGCCGGGCCAACTCGCGGGCGCGACGGGCGGGGCCGGCGGCCCGCAGCCGGACCCCGAATGGGCGAGCGCCCGGGCCGCGACCCCGCGGCGCGACGCCAAGCCGAAGACCTGATGCGCCAGCTATGGGCCTAACCTCGCTTCAGCCGACGCTTTGAAGGACACGGAATATAGAGGTTTTGGGCGAAGACCTTGTCATGTTAAAGCGATTTGCCATGGATCACGCGATCAACCTCGCGCTTGAAACAACGCCTCCGCCGAGGCGTCCTGAGATTGTGCACGAGGGACAGTGGCTGTCGCCGACGACCGATTCGGTCAAGCGCTCGGCAGAACGGGCCGTGGCCCAATTCGAGCATGACATTGCGACATGGGCTCAAGAGCTTGCTCAGGTTCGCGCACAATTAGTACACGGTGCGGTCGCCGAACGGGCGATCGTATCTACAATCGATCTATCGGATGTCATTGCCGAGATTGAATCGGTTGCCGAGCAGAAGGCCCTTCAATATTCGCGTTGTCGGAACCGCATAAGGGTGTTTTTGAAAGAGTTATTCTTCTTGGATGCGTCGATCGCCGCAAATGCTCGCAGTTGCTTCCGCAGGATCGACAAGGCTGATAAATGCGGAATTCAATCTTTGCTGGACCACGCGGTCTTTTTACGGGCGTTGAGGGCTGAAAGAACGCGTGAGTCGACGTCAAATTCGACTGTGGATGACATCCGGCAGAAGATCTTGATGTCCGCTGCCTAGGGTGCAGGTCCATTGCTCGGAACATTTCGTCACAGCAGTTCTCGCCTTATCGAAAGAGCGAGGCATTGCGGCGTTGGACGCCGTAGAAAGATTCAAATCGGATCCCTCTTCTCCGAGCCTCGGTTTCCGTGAAGTTCATGGTTTGCCGTCCTATTTCGTTGTCTACACCCGGCACGGAGATTTATGCATTCTGCGCAAGACGGGCGACGTCAGCTACCTCGCGATCGACGTCGGTCCTTACGCACGCGTGATGGACAGAGCCGGGCTCAGCGCGGGCTCGTAGGTTGCGCCCGACGACGACACGGGCCCGTAGGGGATGACTTCGCCCCCATGACCGAGGTAACGACCCAGCGAGAGCGTGCCGCACCGTCAAGGCGGGACCGACGGCCGGACAGGAATTCACATCGTGCGAGTTGACGCCACCGAGGATCGATCGACGGCCGCGGGCCGCGGCTCCCTCATTGATCCGACGACGTGGGCCGAGCGGCTGGTCCGCGTCTCCGTCCATTACCCCTGGCCGATCATCGTGCTGGCGATCCTGCTGACGCTCGTCGGCGGCTACGTCACCGCGACGCGCTTCGCGATCACGACCGAGACCGACCAGCTCATCGAGAGCCGCTCGCAATGGATCGTCGACAAGGACGCCTACGAGGAGGCCTTCCCGCAGGCCGTGCGGCCGATCCTGGCGGTGATCGACGGCGAGACGCCCGAACTCGCCGAGGCCGCGGCCGCGAAGCTCGAGGCGGCGCTCTCGTCCCATCCGGGCCCGGCCACGAAATCGTCCTGGCGTCCGGACGGCGGCCCGTTCTTCGATCGCAATGGGCTGATGCTGCTGCCCCCCGACCAGCTCAAGGCGACGCTGGCGCAGCTGGAGCAGCAGGGCCCCGTCCTCCAGGCGCTCTCGGGCGACCCGACGCTCCGCGGCCTGATGCGGCTCGTCCAGCTCGGCGCCGGACAGGGCGCGCTCGGCGAGAACGCGAAGCTCGTGGGCCAGCTCGACGACGTCGTGGCGCGCGTGCTGAGGGGCGAGCCCGCCCGTCTCTCCTGGCAGTCGCTGATGTCCGGCGGCGGCGCCGACCAGGACCGGCGCCGGCGCTTCGTGCTGATCGACCCGATCCTCGATTTCGACGCGCTGGAGCCGGCCTCGAACGCGACGGCGCAGATCCGTCGCACGGCCGCCGATCTCGGCCTCACTCAGGAGGGGGGCGTACGCGTGCGCCTCACCGGGCTCGCGCCGCTCGCCGACGAGGAGTTCGCGACCGTGCGCGAGGGCGCGCCCCTGCATCTCGGCCTGACGGTCGTGGCGATCGCGGTCATCCTCTATCTCGCGCTGAAATCCGGCCGGATCATCGCGGCGGTGCTCGCCACCACGCTCGCGGGCCTCGTGATGACGGTCGGGGCGGGGCTCCTGATGGTCGGGCGCTTCAACGTGATCTCGATCGCGGTCGCGGCGCTGTTCCTGGGGCTCGGGGTCGATTTCGGCATCCAGGTCGCTGTGCGCTACCGCGACGAGCGCTTCAAGCTCGACCACGTGCGCGGCGCGATGCTCACCGCCGCGACCGGCGTCGGCTGGTCGCTGACGCTCGCCGCCGCGTCGCTCCTCGTCGGGTTCTTCTCCTTCCTGCCCACCTCCTTCACGGGCGTGTCGGAGCTCGGCCTCATCACGGGCGTCGGCATGATCATCGCCTTCGTGGCGAGCCTGACGCTCCTCCCCGCGCTCATCGCCGTGATGGGTCCTCCGGGCGAGTCGGACAGCGTCGAGACGCCCTGGCTCGCGAGCGTCGACCACTGGATCCTGCGCCATCGCAAGCTCATCGTCGTGGTCTCCTCCGCGCTGGTCGTGGCCGGGCTGCCGTTCCTGTTCCGGCTCGAGTTCGACGCGAACCCGATGCACCTGCGCAGCGAGAAGACCGAAGCCGTCTCGACCTTTCTCGACCTCACGCACGATCCCGGCATGACGCCGAACACGATCTCGATCCTCGCGCCCTCGCTCGACGCCGCCCGCACGCTCGCCGCCAAGATCGCGGCCCTGCCGGAGGTCCAGCGCGTCGTCACGCCCGCGACCTTCGTGCCGGACGACCAGGGGCCGAAGCTCGCGGCCATCCGGGCGACCGCCACCGAGCTGTCCGGCATCATGCAGGACGGGAAGACGGCACCGCCCCCGACCGACGCCGAACTCGTGGCATCGCTCCGGCGGACCGCGGAGGTGCTGGCTCAGGGCAAGGACCCCAAAGGCGACGCGAAGCCCGACGCGAAGGCCGTGACCGACAGCCTCACCGGCCACCTCACCCAGCTCGCGGACGCGACGCCGGAGCGCCGCGCCGCCGCGCAGACGGCGCTCGTGGGCGGCCTGCCCGACCTCTTCCGGGGCGTGCGCGCCCTGCTCCAGCCGCAACGGGTCACCTACGACACGTTGCCGAAGACGCTGCGCGCCGACTGGCTGACGAGCGACGGGCGGGCGCGGGTCGAGGTCACGCCCCAGGGCGACGCCAACGACAACGAGGTCCTGGAGCGCTTCACGGACGCCGTGAAGGCGGTCGCGCCGAACGTCGTCGGCGCTCCGGTGGACGTCGTCGAGTCGCGTCACCTCATCGTACGCGCCTTCGCGACCGCGGCCGTGCTCGCGCTGATCGGCATCTTCGCGATCCTGACGATCGCGCTGCGCCATCCGCGCGACGTCGCGCTGACGCTGGGGCCCCTCGTCATCGCGACCATCATGACGCTGGAGACCGCCTACCTGATCGGCATGCCGCTGAACCTCGCGAACATCATCGCGCTGCCGCTGATGCTGGCGGTCGGTGTCAATTTCCACATCTACTACATGATCGCGTGGCGCAACGGCGTCGCGGACCTCCTGGCGTCCAGCCTGACGCGCGCGATCTTCTTCTCCTCGCTGACGACGGGCGTCGCCTTCGGGAGCCTGTGGCTGTCCCACCACCCGGGCACCGCCAGCATGGGCAAGCTGTTGACGATCTCGCTCGTCTTCACGCTCGCCGCCGCCTTCGTGATCGTGCCGGCCTTCCTCGGACCTCCGCGGGAAGCCGCGAAGGGGTAGCGGGCGTTTCCTCGATGGTGGAGACGACCGGACAGAGGAGGGCGCCCGCACCGGGATCCGACGGCCGCGACGCGGCTTCCGCGCACGATAGCGACCGGCCGGGAAGCCCCGACCATGCCCGCGGAAAACCGGCCTCGCCGGATCGGTCCTCGCGCCGTCGGCCGCGTAGGTCGCGACGCCCCGCACGTCAGAGGGCAGGGCAGCAAGCGGCAGGGGACCCGTTCGGCGCGCGCCCTCGCGGCCTCGTCAAGGCCTCAATGCGCGAGGCTCTTGTTGATCTCGTCGACCATCTTCTTCGCGTCGCCGAAGAGCATCATCGTGTTGTCGTTGAAGAAGAGCGGGTTCTCGACGCCCGCGTAGCCGGACCCCATGCCGCGCTTGATGAAGAGCACGGTCTTCGCCTTCTCGACGTCGAGGATCGGCATGCCGTAGATCGGCGAGGACGAGTCCGTCTTGGCGGAGGGGTTCGTCACATCGTTCGCCCCGATCACGAAGGCGACGTCGGCCTGGGGCAGCTGCCCGTTGATGTCCTCGAGCTCGAAGACCTCGTCGTAGGGCACGTTCGCCTCGGCGAGCAGCACGTTCATGTGGCCCGGCATGCGGCCCGCCACCGGGTGGATGGCGTACTTCACGTCGACGCCTTCCTTCTTCAACGTGTCCGCCATCTCGCGCAGGGCGTGCTGCGCCTGCGCGACCGCCATGCCGTAGCCCGGCACGATGATGACGGTCTCGGCGTTCTTCATGATGAAGGCCGCGTCGTCCGCCGAGCCCTGCTTCACGGGCCGCGTCTCGGCCGCGCCCGCCGGGCCACCCGCGGTCTCGCCCCCGAACCCCCCGAGGATGACCGAGACGAAGCTGCGGTTCATCGCCTTGCACATGATGTAGGACAGGATCGCGCCCGACGAGCCGACGAGCGCGCCCGTGATGATGAGCGCGAGGTTGCCGAGCGTGAACCCGATCCCGGCGGCCGCCCAGCCGGAATACGAGTTCAGCATGGAGACGACGACCGGCATGTCCGCGCCGCCGATCGGGATGATGAGCGTCACTCCCAGCACGAAGGCCACGAGCACGATCATCCAGAACGCGACATGGCTCTGCGTGCGCACGAACACGACGATCAGGAGGACCATGAGCACCGCGAGCGCGATGTTGAGGACGTGGCGCTGCGGCAGCATGATGGGCTTGCCCGACATGCGCCCGTCGAGCTTCGCGAACGCGATGACGGAGCCCGTGAAGGTGAGCGCCCCGATCGCGACGCCGAGCGCCATCTCGAACAGCGAGCCGCCGTGGATGATGCCCGCGAAGGGCCCGATGTCGTCCGCGATGCCGAAGGCCTGGGGGGCGTAGAGCGCGCCCGCCGCCACGAACACGGCCGCGAGGCCGACGAGCGAGTGGAAGGCCGCGACGAGCTGCGGCATCGCGGTCATGGGCACGCGCCGCGCGATGACCGCGCCCGCCCCGCCGCCGATCCCGAGGCCGAGCAGCATCAAGATCCACGCGCCGACCCCGACCGGCGGATGTCCGACGATCGTCGTGAGGATCGCGATCCCCATGCCCACCATGCCGTACAGGTTGCCCTGCCGGGACGTCGTCGGGTGCGAGAGGCCCCGCAGCGCCAGGATGAAGAGGACGCCGGAGACGAGATAGAGGAGCGAGGAGACGTTCTCGGACATCTGCCTCAACCTTTCCGGCGGTACATGGCGAGCATCCGGTTCGTCACCAGGAAGCCGCCGAAGATGTTGATCGACGCGAAGACGAGCGCGACGAACCCGAACACGCGCGCCCAGATCGGCCCGGAGCCGAGGCCCGGCGCGGCCGCGACCCCGACCGACAGGAGCGCGCCGACCACGATCACCGACGAGATGGCGTTCGTGACCGACATGAGCGGCGTGTGGAGCGCCGGCGTCACCGACCAGACCACGTAGTAGCCCACGAAGATCGCGAGCACGAAGACCGCGAGGCGGAACACCGTCGGGTCGACGGCCCCGTGCGTCGCGACCGCGACCACGTTCCCCACCATGCCGTCGCCCGAGGCGATCTGGTCCGCGTAGGCGGCCGCGACGTCCGCCGCCTGCCGGGCCGCGGCCGCGGC
>CAHJXE010000165.1 GCA_903644085.1 Hyphomicrobiales bacterium | reverse complement strand
GAGCCGACCAGCTACCATGTCGGCGACCTCGAACTCGACCGCCTCTCCCACCGTGTCACGCGCGGCGGCCAGGACATCCCGCTGCAACCTCGCGAGTTCCGCCTGCTCGAGTATCTCGTCCGCCAGGCGGGGCGCGTCGTCACCCGCACGATGCTCCTCGAACACGTGTGGGACTATCATTTCGACCCGCAGACGAACGTGATCGACGTCCACGTCTCGCGGCTGCGCGCCAAAATCGACAAGGGATTCGACAAGCCGCTGATCCACACGATCCGGGGCGCGGGATACATGGTCCGTGACGGGACGAGATAGCGTTCTCCCGAAACTCTTCCGGACGACGGCGTTCCGGCTGACGCTCGCCTACCTGGTCGTCTTCGCGGTCTCGGCGTTCCTGCTGCTCGGCTACGTCGCCTGGAACGCGTCCCGCGTCGTCGACAACCAGATCGTCGAGACCATCGAGGCCGAGATCGGCGGCCTCGCGGACCAGTACCGGGCGGCCGGCATCCGGCGGCTCGTCGCCATCGTGGAGCGGCGCTCGCGCGAGCCCGGCGCCTCGCTCTACCTCGTGACGAACTTCGCGGGCGAGCGGATCGCGGGCAATGTCGGGTCGCTGCCGCCCGGCACGCTCGACGAGGCGGGCCAGCGCGAGGTGCGCTACGCGCGCGGCCGCGAGGACGAGGCGCGCGACCGCAGCGCGATCGTGCGCGTGTTCCTGCTGCCGGGCGGGTTCCGGCTCCTCGTCGGCCGCGACCTTGAGGAGCGCGTGCGCATCCACCAGATCGTGGGACGCGCCTTCGGGCTGTCGCTCCTGATGGTCGGGATCCTCGGCTGCCTCGGCGGCTGGTTCATCACGAGCCGCGTGCTGAAGCGCGTCGACGGCATGACGGACACGACCGCGACCATCATGGCGGGCGACCTCACGGGCCGCCTGCAGATCGCCGGGACGGGTGACGAACTCGATCGGCTGGCGCTCAACCTCAACGCCATGCTCGACCGCATCGGCGAGCTGATGACGGGCCTCTCCGAGGTCTCGAACAACATCGCGCACGACCTCAAGACCCCGTTGACGCGGCTGCGCAACCGCGCCGAGGAGGCGCTTGCGGGAGAGGGTGGTCCCCCGCAGCTTCGGGCGGCGCTCGACGGCGTCATAGAGGAGAGCGACAACCTCATTCGCGTCTTCAACGCGCTTCTCACGATCGCGCGGCTGGAGGCCGGACACCAGGAGATCGGGGCGGCCGAGTTCGACCTGGCCGAGGTCGCCCGGGGCGTCGCGGAGCTCTACGAGCCGCTGGCGGAGGATGCCGGTACCCGCATCGACGTGCAGGTCGAGCCGGGGCTGCCTGTGCGCGGCAGCCGCGAACTCGTCGGGCAAGCGGTCGCGAACCTCGTCGACAACGCGATCAAGTACGGCGCGGAGGAGGGCCCCGCGGGCTCGGCCGTGACCGTGAGTGCGGAGCGGCGCGACGGCGAGGTCCTGGTCAAGGTGGGGGACCGCGGACCCGGGATACCGGCGGACGAGCGTGTGCGCGTGCTCGAACGCTTCGTGCGGCTGGAGCGGTCCCGGTCGCGGCCGGGCTTCGGGTTGGGGCTCAGCCTGGTGGCAGCGGTCGCGCGGCTCCACGGCGGAGCCTTCCGTCTCCAAGACAACGAACCCGGGCTGGAGGCGGTCCTTTGCTTGCCGGTCGCCTCCGCCTTGCCGGTCGCCTCCGCCTTGCCGGCCGAATAGCCGGGTCAGGCGGCCGCGCGGAGAGCTGTCGCGTCCGGCTCGGGCGGACCACCGTCCGGCAGGTGGACGAGCACGATCGTGCCCACGCCTTCCTGCGAGCGGATGCGGAGCCTGCCGGCATGCATCTCGGTCAACGCGCGCGCGATCGCGAGACCGAGGCCCGACCCGCGGCCCGATCGGCAGAACTCCGTTTCGACCTGCTCGAAGGGGCGTCCGAGCTTCGGAAGGAACTCCGCCGGGATGCCTATGCCGTCATCCTCGACGAAGATGTTGACGCCACGCAGCGCCGGCTTCACCCGGAGGCGCACCGTCCCGCCCGGTTTCGCGAACTTGACCGCGTTCTCAACGATCTGGGACATGACCTGGTGCAGGGCCTGATGATCCGCCAGCACGGTGTCGCGACCGTCGATCCGATGCGTGATCGAGAGAGCCTTCGTGTCCGCCTCCCCCCGATTGGCCGCGACCACCCGTTCGAGGAGACGCTCCAGCGATACGGGCACCGCGGTGAGGCTGAGATGGCCCGCCTCGATCCGGGACATCTGAAGGATGTCGTTGATGATGCCCAGAAGGTAGATCCCGCTGGTGTGCACGTGGGCGCAGTAATCGACGTAACGCTCGGAGCCGAGCGGGCCGAACATCTGTTGGTTCATGACCTCGGCGAAGCCGATGATCGCGTTCAGCGGCGTGCGCAGCTCGTGGCTCATCTTGGCCAGGAACTCGGTCTTCGCACGGTTGGCGCTCTCGGCCTGGGCGGTCTGCTCGTGGTAGCGCTCGGCGAGGTCGGCGAGCTCGTGCGTGCGGGTCTCCAAGGCCTGCCGTGAGCGCCTGAGATCGCGGATCGTGGCCACGAGGCGCCCTTCCTGGTCGAGCAGCTTCTCCTCGTGCTGCTTCAGGTTCGTGACGTCGGTCCCGACCGACACGAACCCTCCGTCCTTCGTCCGGCGCTCGTTGATCTTGAGCCATCGCCCGTCGGCGAGCTGCGCCTCCATGGTGCGTCCACCGGGCTCGTCGGCGTTCTCGCGCATGAGCTGGTTCGTGACGACCGGCGGGCGGCTCGCCTCCATGATCTGGGAGTAACGCGTGCCGGGCCTGACGATCTCCGGCGAGAGGTGGTGCAGATCACGGAACTTCGAGTTGCACAGCACGAGATGGTTGTCGCAATCCCAAAGGACGAAGGCCTCCGAGATCGCCTCGACGGCGTCGCGCAGGCGCAGGTCGGCCGCCGCGTTGCGCTCCGCCAAGCCGTGCTCGTCCGAGATGTCGACCGCGATGCCCACCACGTGGCGTCCCCCGTCCTCGGGATCGATCGTCACGTCGGCCCGCGCCCGCATCCAGAGCCAGGTGCCGGCCGCGGTCCGCATCCGGAACTGATGGTCGAGGTGCCGGGTCGCGTCGGCGGCGACCGTCTCGGCCAAGGCGAACAGGTCGCCGTCGGCAGGGTGGAGGATGGCGCCGATCTCACCGAAGGACAGGTACTCGTCGCGCCGCTCGTAGCCCAGGATCTCGTAGAGCGAGTTCGACCAATAGACGCGGCCCCGCGCGATATCCCAGTCCCACAGGCCGCATCGTCCACGCGTCAGGGAGAGATCGAGTCGTCGGGCGATCCGCACGACATCGCGATGGGCCGCCCGGGCGCGGCGGGCGTGTACGGCACAGCCGGCGCCGAGGCCGGTGATCCCGAAGCCGGCGAGCAGGGCGATCAGCGTATGGCCCAGGCTCCACGGCTGATAGGCGCTTCCCAAGTCTTCGACGGGTTGCAGAACCGCGACTTGTCCGTTGGGAACGTTCCTGACGGCCGCGACGGCCTGTGTACCGTTCGGCAGCGTGACCCTCATCGCGCCCGCGTTCTCGGCCAGTATGGTGAGCGGCTGGGCTTCGCCCAGAAGATCGCCCAGCGTGCGTGTCGGCATCGCGAGAGACGGTTCGGTCGAGATCACCGTGCCGTACTCGTCGGACAGGACGATGGTGCGGCGTCGCGCGATGTCCGACCGGGGCAGTTTGAGCACCGTCTTGGCGAGATGCGCGCGCGTCGGCGTCGCGACGCCCGCGAGACGCGTCAGCTCGACGGCCGCGACACTCGCCACGAGCTCGATCTGGGCGGCACTTTCGGCGAAAGCCGACGCGCGTTGGATCTGGAGTTCAGACCAGGCGGAGGGGATCAGCCCGATGATGAGGCCGGCGACGATCGCCGGGACGATGTAGAGAGGGTGGCCGGCGAGCGATCCCAAGCGGCCAAGACTTGATGATATCTTGATTTTGGCCGTGCCCGTTACATCAACGGTGCACGCAGCAGCGCCTACGGCGTCCGCCCCCATGCGCGAGCCCCCTCGCTAACCTCGGATGATCCGTCGAGATGTGCCGCATCTCCCCGAATCACGAACAATAGAATCCGAGGTCGCTGATTTGTCCAGCGTATCCGTTACGTCCCGTTAAGATGTGGCAGGATGTTGCGCGAACGACTCAAGTGTCGCCGCGTCACCCCTGTTCGAGGGAGCGGGCCACGATGTCGGCGACGTCGGGCGAGAGCCCCGGATGGGCCGCGATGATGCGCAGGCTCTCCTCCGCGCGCCCTCGTCGGACGGCCTCCAGGTTGCGCCAGGGGCCGAACGCCGTCAGCAACCGGGCGGCGATCTGCGGGTTCGAGGCGTTCAGCGCCAGCACCGTCTCGGCGACGAGCGCGTAGCCCGCGCCGTCCGTCCGGTGGAACTGCGTCGGGTTCCCCATCGCGAAGACGCCGACGAGCGAGCGCACGCGGTTCGGGTTCGAGAACGAGAAGGCGGGGTGGTTCATGAGCTTGCGCACCCGCTCCAGCGTGCCCGCCTCGGGGATCGCCGCCTGGATGGCGAACCATTTGTCGATCACGAGCGGCTCGTCCGCGTAGCGCATCCCGAACGCCGCGAGCGCGTCCTCGCGGGCGCGCCCGGCCAGGTGACTGAGGATCGACAGCGCCGCGAGCCGATCCGTCATGTTGGTGGCGGCCTCGATCTGCGCTCCGCACAACTCCATGCCGGCGTCCGGGTCGCCCGCGCTCACGAGGTCGAGCGCCGCGTTGCGCAGCGCCCGCTTGCCCGCGGAGGCCGCGTCCGGCGAGTACGGACTGTCCTGGGTGAGTTGCTCGCGCAGGGCGATGAGCCGCCGTCCGAGCTTCGCGCCGAGTCGGGCACGCATCATAGAGCGGGCGCGATGCACGGCGTCGGGATCGACGTCGCGTCCGATCTCCTGGCCGATCTCGGTCTCGCCCGGCAGGCCGAGGACCAGGGCCGCAAAGGCCGGGTCCGCCTCGGCGCAGTCGGCGAGAAAGGTGTCCAGCGCATCCGCGAAGGCGTCCATCCCGGGGCCGCGATCCTGCGACGTCGTCGACGCGCCGACGAGGATGCGCAGCGCGACGCTCTGGGCCGATTGCCAGCGGTTGAAGGCGTCGGGATCGTGCCGCAGCAGCGCCAGGAGGTCGGCGTCCGGGAGGTCGAGCGTCAGCTTCACGGGGGCGGAGAAGCCACGCAGGATGGAGGGAACCGGCCGCTCCGGCATGCCCGTGAAGGTGAGGTGGTCGGCCGCCCGGTCCAGCACGAACAGCCCATCGGGGCCGAGCCGCTCGTGCGCGGGCGTCACGTCGCGGCCCGCCCCGTCGAGGAGCCCGAGGCGAACCGGGATCACGAGAGGTTCCTTGTCCGGCTGCCCGGGCGTCGGCTTGGTCGCCTGGGCGAAGTCGATGCGGTAGGTCGCGGCCGCCGGGTCTTGATGCGTCTCGACGAGCAGGGTCGGGGTGCCGGCCTGGGCGTACCATCGGGCGAAATGGGTGAGGTCGCGGCCGGAGGTCTCGGCGAAGGCCGCCAAGAAGTCCTCGACCGTCGCCGCCGTGCCGTCGCAACGCTCGAAATAGCGCGCCATGCCGCGCGCGAAGGCGTCCTCGCCGACCAGCGTCTTCAGCATCCGGACGATCTCGGCGCCCTTCTCGTAGACGGTCGCCGTGTAGAAGTTGTTGATCTCGCGATACTCGCTCGGGCGCACCGGATGCGCCAGCGGTCCTGCATCCTCCGAGAACTGCCGCGCCCGCAACGTGCGGACCTCCGCGATGCGGTGGACGGATCGCGAGCGCTCGTCGGAGGAGAACTCCTGGTCGCGGAAGACCGTCAGCCCCTCCTTCAGGCAGAGCTGAAACCAGTCCCGGCAGGTGATGCGGTTGCCGGTCCAGTTGTGGAAATACTCGTGCGCGATGACGGTCTCGATCCCCGCATAGTCGCCGTCGGTCGCGACGTCGGGGCTCGCCAGCACGTATTTGTCGTTGAAGATGTTGAGCCCCTTGTTCTCCATCGCGCCCATGTTGAAGTCCGCGACCGCCACGACGTTGAACACGTCGAGGTCGTATTCGCGGCCGAACACGCGCTCGTCCCAGCGCATGGAGCGCTCGAGCGCGTCGAGCGCGTAGCCGGCGCGGGCCTCCTTGCCGGGCTCGACCCAGATCGCGATCTCGACCGCGCGTCCCGACAGGGTGGTGAAGGTCTTCGCGGTCTTCGCGAGCGCGCCGCCCACCACCGCGAAGAGGTAGCCGGGTTTGGGGAACGGGTCCGACCAGACGACGTAGTGTCGACCCGTGCCCTCGACTTGGCCCGCCTCGACGAGGTTGCCGTTGCCGAGGAGGATCGGAGCCTCGTCGCGCTCGGCCTCGATCCGCGTCGTGTAGACGGAGAGGCAGTCCGGCCGGTCGAGCGCGTAGGCGATGCGCCGGAAGCCGTCCGCCTCGCATTGCGTGCAGTAGACGCCGCCCGAGCGGTAGAGGCCCATCAGCTTGGTGTTCGCGGTCGGGTTCACCTCCGTGTCGATCGCGAGCGAGAAGGCGCGCTCCGGCGGTGCGAACAGGGTGAAACCGCCGGGTGTCACCGTGTACTGCCCCGGCTCCAGCACGTTGCCGTCGAGCTCGGCCCCGTGGAACATGAGCTCGTCCCCGTCGAGCACGAGTGGCGCGCCCGCCCGCCCGGCCGGGTTCGGCCGGACCTCCATGACGCAGCGGATGCGGGTCGCGGTCGGGTGCAGGCGGATGTCGAGCGCGATCGTCGCGACGAGGTGATCGCTCGGGCGGTAATCCGCGAGGCGGGTGATGGTGGCGGTGTCGGTTCTCATGCCCGGTTTATCGCCGAGGGGGCCCGGCCTCGCAAATCACCTCGCGGCGACCGCTACCCCGGGCGGTCCCGATGAGGTATCCCGCCCCATCGGCGGCTCGCCCGCCCCGCCCCAAGGACGATGCACGATGGAATATCTGCACACGATGGTCCGCGTGACCGACCTCGACGCCTCGCTCGACTGGTACTGCGGCAAGTTCGGTCTGGTCGAGGTCCGGCGCATCGAGAACGAGAAGGCGCGCTACACGCTGGTCTTCCTCGCGGCGCCCGGCGACGTCGAGACGGCGAAGAGTACGAGCGCGCCGCTCGTCGAGCTGACCTACAACTGGGACCCGGAAACCTACACCGGTGGGCGCAATTTCGGCCATCTCGCCTACCGGGTCGACGACATCTACGCGACCTGCCAGACGCTGATGGACGCGGGCGTGACGATCAACCGGCCGCCGCGCGACGGCCACATGGCGTTCATC
>CAHJXE010000164.1 GCA_903644085.1 Hyphomicrobiales bacterium | reverse complement strand
CGGGCTGCGGCCGCGCGGCCGGGCGACGCCTACCTGGCGCTCGTGGACGACGGCGACATCGGCGAGGTCGCGACCGGCGCGCTCATCGCGTTCTTCGCCGAGGCCCACAACCGCGAAGCCGTCGGGGCGCTCGTCGCCCAGGTGGCCACCGAACCGCCCGAGCGCCCCTCGCTCACCTCCGACGTCTCGGGCCTGACGGTCGTGTTCACGGGCACGCTGGAGCGCATGACCCGGCCGGAGGCAAAGGCGATGGCCGAGCGGCTCGGCGCCAAGGTGTCGGGCTCCGTGTCTGCCAAGACCGACCTCGTGGTGGCGGGGCCGGGTGCCGGCTCCAAGCTGAAGGAGGCCGAGCGGCTGGGGGTGAAGGTGGCGACCGAGGCCGAGTGGCTGGCGATGGTCGGGCGGGGGTGAGAGGCGCGGGTCTCCTCTCCCCGCGAGCGGGGAGAGGTCGAGCGAAAGCGGCAGCTTTCGACCGGGTGAGGGGCAGGCTCGCGACTCGCGTGGTGGTTCCAGCGCCCCTCATCCGGTCGCGCTGACGCGCGACTCGACTTCTCCCCGTCATGGACGGGGACAAGAGGAAGCGCGCCTCAGGCCGCCTTCAGCGCCGCCGCCTGGTCCAGCGCGGCGTGCATCACCTTCTCGCGGTTCTCCGGTCCGAGCGCGATGCCCTCGGCGACGATCACCTCGGGGTCGCGCACGCCGATGAAGCCGAGCGCGGCGCGCAGGTAGCTCTCGGCGTGCTCGAAGGCCGCGTGGGGCGATCCGGCCGAGTAGATGCCGCCGCGCGCGATCGCCAGGATCACGCGCTTGCCGTGGACCAAGCCCTCGGCGCCCTTCGGCGTGTAGTGGAAGGTCTTGCCCGCGACCAGGACGCGGTCGATCCAGGTCTTGAGCTGGCTCGGCACCGTGAAATTATAGAGCGCGACGCCGATCACCACGATGTCGGCCGCCAGGAACTCCTCCAGGACCTTGCCTCCGAGCGCGAGGTTCTCCTGCATGGCCTGGTCGTGCTGGACGTCGGCGGACTGGCCCGCGAGGTAGGCGCCCGTGAGATGCGGGATCGGGTCCGCCGCGAGGTCGCGGTAGGTGACCTGGAGGTCGGGCGTCTCATGCGTCAGGCGCTCGACGACGGCCTTCGAGATGGTGCGGCTGACGGAATTGCCGCCCAGGATGCTGGAATCGAGATGCAGGAGGTTCATCGACTGACCTTGGGTTATAGTGGTATCGGTTTGTGCCCGAGGCTCAATAGATGACTGCCCGGCCGGCGCACAAGGAGGCACATTCGTGACACCCGAGCACAGCGATGTGACCACAGACCATGACGTCGCTGGACATCACGACGTCGCGGGATCCTGCCTCCTCGTCAGCGGGATCATCTCCCGCATCGGCGATAAATGGAGCGTGCTCACCATCATGTATCTCGCGGCCGGGCCGCGCCGCTTCAACGAGCTGAAGCGCGTCATCGGGGGCATCTCGCAGCGCATGCTCACCCTGACGCTGCGGGGGTTGGAGCGCGACGGGCTCGTGACGCGCACCGTGTTCCCGACCGTGCCGCCGCGGGTCGATTACGAGCTGACCAATCTCGGCCGCTCGCTCAGGGGACCGGTCCAGGCGCTCGGGCGCTGGGCCTTCGACAACAGGACGACCATCGAGGCGTCGCGTCGCGCCTTCGACGGCGGCGGGACGGTGTCGCGGCCGGTGCCAGACCACGAGGACCGCGCGTCTCCCTGAGCATCACTTCGCGAAATAGGCATCGCTTCGCGGCAGGGACGACGCGACTTCCAGGACGGTGCGGCCGGCGGCGTCGCACGCCGCGCCGACCGCAGACGGGCGCACGCCTCCGGCGTGTGCGGCCCGACCTCGACCGCCGCGATCCCGGGAACATCCGATCTCGCATCGGCCACACTCCCCGTCTACGTTCGCCACCTCTGGGAGACGTGACGAGATGAGACACCGATCGATCGTGGCCGGAGCGGTCTGTCTGATGCTGAGCGCGGGCCTGGGCGACGCCGTTGCGGCGACATGCAGCCGCCTACCTCTCGCTCAGACGCAATCCGCCGTGGACAGCTTCAAGGTCAGACCGGCCGGCCTTCTCGATCGCTTCCCGAACGGCGAGGGCATGCTCTCCGGCATCATCGCGAGCGTCGTGTCGGTGGACCCCGACGGCACGCTCGACAGGGCTCTCGATCTGCTGAGGACGGCCAACTTCTATCAGCGCCGCGCGATCGGCACGGGATTGGGCCGGGCTGCGCAGCTCTGCCAGCAGAATGGACAATCCGAGATCGCCAGGCGGATGGCCGAGGCGCTTCGCAGACGCGTCGACCGGGACGCCACGACGGCTTTCACGGCCGTCACCGTGCAGAGCGCGCCTCCGCCTCTGCCGACGCGGACGGAGGACATCACGCCCAGTCGGCTGCTGGGGAGCGCCAGGGCGCCGGACGCGAAGATCTTCGAAACCCGTCCGCTCGACGATCCGCTCGCACCCTTGCGGTGACCGGCCGCGATGCGGGTCGCGCCGGCGTTGGGGCGCGTTGGCGGAAACCACGGCTTGACAGATCTACAAGGATATATATCCTAGGACTTATGTCCTTGGAGATGGCGCTATGCTGAGGTTGCGGGTCGAGTTTCTGACGATGGGAGCAGGCCGAGGGCGTCTCGGCGGCCAAGTGGATGTGGGCGAGGCGAAACTTCTCGGCGCGGCCGCGCTGGATATCGGGGCGACCCCCTCCGGGGCGATCCCCGTGCCCGACACAGTGGGCCAGATCTTCGCTGAGCTGACCGTCACGGGCGGCTCCGTCTACGTCGCCATCGGGACGACGCCTGATCCGGCCTCCGAGCCGCGATGTTTGCTGACGCCCGGGCGGGCCCGCTGTCTCCACGTGCAGAGCGGGCAGTCCATCGTGGCGATCGCGGCCGCGGACGTATCCCAGGCTGAGGCGGTCGGAGGTTCCGTCAACGCCGCGAGCCCGATCCTGACGCCGGGTGATCGTGGCCCCTTGTCCCTGAACGGGCGTGGCGCGTTGCGCGTCGTCGCCCAGGCGCCAGACGGGACGGATCTCGACCCGACCGCACCGACACAGACGACGCCCGCCAAGTCGGGCACGATCACGATCGCGCAGATGTCGATCGCCAACGTGGCGCCGAGCGCGCCGGCGCTCGCCGCGAACACGACCCGCAAGAATGCCCGCATCAGCTACAAGCCGGGCGGCGCGAACCTGTACTGGTCGTCGACGGCCGCGGGAGCGACCGCCACGGCCGGGTTCTTCATCCCGCCCGGCACCCATTTCGAGGTCCCCGGCGGCTATACGGGCGACATCTACCTCATCGCCGACGCGGCCGGTCCGACGGCCGTCAGCATCGCGCAGCTCGCGTAGGGAGACGCCTCATGACCAAGATCCTCCGCACGCTCGTCGCGCTCGCCGGCCTCGCGCTCGCCGGCCTTGCGCTCGCGACGGGCGCTCCGGCCCAGACCGCCTGGCCGGACCTCACGAACAGCTCGTCCTGGAGCTTCGCGGGAAATCGCTTCTCGTTTCCGAGTGCGCCAGGCGTGGCGGGTGCGGGCGCGACGGCGGCCCTCGGCCACGTCTACCAGGTGTCGCCGCCCTACGCGGTCTCCAATCTCCGCTTCCTGTTCGTGAACTTTGGGCTGGCGATCGACGCGTCGGCCAACCCGGAGCGCTGCCCCGGAAACCCGATCACGCAGGACTTCGCGACCGTGTTCCTGGGGGGCGCGGTCGGCGCGGCCGTGACCGACAAGACGGCCTATCCCGTGACGTTCGGCAATGCGCAGAGCGCCGTGATCGGGGATTGCGAGTTCATCTGGTCCGACCCGCTGCGCGACGCCTCCGGCAATCTCGTGACGCTGCCGGCCGGCACGACCTACTACGTGCGCTCGTCCCGCTCGGTGGCGAGCGGCGGCAAGCTGCCGACCAACGTGACCTACACGGCCATCACTCCGCGATACGGCTCCAACCTCGTCCTCGGGGAGGGCGTCGAGTACAGCGGGACGCCGCAGACCGCGAAGCGGCTGTCCGGATCGGTGGCGATCTTCTCCGGTGGTTCGGCCCCGATCGCCCCCGCGATGGCGATCGGAACCGGCTGGGACGGCTCCCCGGTCTTCCTGGTCGTTGGCGACAGCATCGGGGCCGCGCAGGGCGACCAGGACTTCACGGCGCGCGGCGTCACCGGGCATGTGGCGCGCGGGCTCGACGACAGCGCGTCGGGGCGCATGAACTTCGCGAACTTCGCCCTTCAAGGGGCGGCTCCGCAGGACCAGTCCTCGATCGCGGCGGGACAGTATCGCCTCCGGATGCGAGTGCTCCGCTCGATCCCGAACAAGCCCTTCAACCGCATCTTCTCGCAGATGGGCCAGAACGGGATCTACGGCGGCAATCACGGCGTGCCGAAGTTCTACGCGGCCTTCCCGCAGTTCCAGTCCGCCATGCGGGACTGGTGGGGGTTTCTCTCGACCAGCTTCGGGACCGCCGTGCCGATCTACCAGGGCACGTTCATGCCCCATGCCGGGCAGCTCAACGGGTCCTACTGGACCGACACGGCGAACCAGAGCAACGCCGGGGCGGACGCCTATGACGGCCTGACCGGTATCCGACAGTCCTTCAACGCCTGGATCCGCGGCGGGAGCGGGCTGCCCGCGAACGTGACAGGGATCGATATCGCGGGTCCCGCGGCGGACGCGACGGACCCCAACAAGTGGAAGCCGCTGCCGGGCTCCTGGACGCTGAACGCCGCGATCGCGTCCAACGCCACGAGCGCGGTCCTCGCCGGCGCGACCGCGCCTGTGAACGGCGACAACCTCGTCTTCGAGATCGGCACGGGCAACGTGAGCCTCATACCGGCTTCCCTGGTGAGCGGCACCGGTCCCTGGACCGTGACCTTCGCCTTCGCGATCGGGAAGGCGCACGCGGCCGGCACGAGCATCCTGGCGTACCCGACCGTCGACGGCACCCACCCTGGCACGTCCGCCTACAAGGCCGGAGCCGCGGTGATCGCCGCGAAGAAGCTGAACGGCACGGTCCGCTGACGCGACGGCGGGAGGCGGCCCTCAACCGCCTTCCGCGCCCCGGACATCTCAGCGATCGACCGTTCCCCGCTCACCCCGTCGGCGCGACCGCGTACTCCTCGTCGGTCACCTTCTCCATCCAGGTCACGTGGCGCTCGCCGTCGAACTCGTGGATCGCGAGGTGCACCATGCCGTGGGTCGGGGTCGCACCGTGCCAGTGCTTCTCGTTCGGCGGGATGTAGACCGTGTCGCCGGCCCGGATAGCCTGGACGGGACCGCCCTTGGTCTGGACATGCCCGACGCCCTGGAGGACGTGCAGCGTCTGGCCGAGCGGGTGCGTGTGCCACGCCGTGCGGGCGCCGGGCTCGAAGGCGACCCGCGCGGCGCGCGCCCGGGAGGGAGCGGGCGGCTCGACGATCGGGTCCTGCCAGACGGTGCCGCTGAACCAGTCGGGGTTGCCGCGGCGGGTGGCGTTCTGCGTCGCTCGGGTGATGTCCATCGTGTCTCGTCCCTTCAGTGTTTCAGTCAGGCTCGGGTCGCCCCGTCCGCAATCCCTTGATGCGCGACCGGCTCGCCTTCGCGTCGAGCCGGCGCAGCTTGGAGCCCAGCGTCGGCCGCGTCGGACGACGGGGCTTGGGCGGGATCGCGGCGGCCCGGATCAGCGTGAGCAGCCGGTCGAGCGCGTCGGCCCTGTTCATCTCGCGCGTCCGGAACCGCTGCGCGTCGATCACGATCACGCCGTCGCGGGTCATGCGCCGGCCGGCGAGCGTACGCAAGCGCGCGAGGACGGGTTCGGTGAGCGCCGGCGATCCGGCCGCGTCGAAGCGCAGCTCGACCGCCGTCGAGACCTTGTTGACGTTCTGCCCGCCCGGCCCCGAGGCCCGCACGAAGGTCTCCTGGATCTCGGATTCGTCGAGCGCGATGCGCGGTGTCACTTGGATCACGGCGTCACTTGGATCACGGCGTCACCGGGATGACGGCCTGTCGGCCACCGCCAGGTAGTTCACGGCCGTGTCGCGCGACAGCCGCCACGCGTTGTCGAGTGGGTTGAACACCATGCCGCGGGTGCGGAACCCGCCGAGCCCGGCGCGGCGGACCGCGTGACGCAGCTCGTCCGGGGTGACGAACTTGTCCCAGTCATGCGTGCCCCGGGGCACCCAGCGCAGCACGTATTCCGCGGCCACGATCGCGAGCGCGAAGGAGCGCAGCGTCCGGTTCACGGTCGAGAGAACGAGGAGGCCGCCCGGCCTCACGCAGCGGCCGCAGGCCGCCACGAACGCCGCCATGTCGGGCACGTGCTCCACGACCTCCAGCGCGAGCACGACGTCGAAGACCCGACCCGAGGCCGCGAGCGCCTCGACCGTGTCGGCGCGGTAATCGATCGCGAGCCCCCCGGCCTCGGCGTGGCGGCGCGCCGCCTCGAGGTTCGCCGAAGCCGGGTCCAGCCCCGTGACGTCCGCGCCGAGCCGCGCGAGCGGTTCGGACAGGAGCCCCGCCCCGCAGCCGACATCGAGCATGTCGAGCCCCTCGAACGCGAAGGGCGCCTTCGGGTCGCGACCGAACCGGGCGCAGACCTCGTCGCGCACGTAGCCGAGCCGCAGCGGGTTGATCCGGTGCAGCGCCCGCATCGGGCCCGCCGGGTCCCACCAGTCGCGCGCGAGCGCGTCGAAGCGCGCGACCTCCGCGGGATCGACCCCTGCGGGAGCGCGCGGGTCGGCGGTGCGCGGCTTGGGATTGGCTTGCGTTGACATGGGACGATCATACCCCATACAGGCCGCCCCGGCGACCGCGTCCCGCCGTCCCTCCCCGTTCCGACAGGCGACCCGCTCGCGTTCGATGCCCGGCCTCGTGATGAAATTCGGCGGCACCTCGGTCGCGAACGTGGAGCGCATCCGCAACGTCGCGCGCCACGTCGCGCGCGAGTTCGCGGCCGGGTACGATGTCGCGGTCGTGGTCTCGGCGATGTCGGGCAAGACGAACGAGCTCGTCGGCTGGGTCAAGGAGTCGGACGCGCTCTACGATCCGGCCGAATACGACGCGGTGGTGGCGTCGGGCGAGCAGGTGACGGCGGGCCTCCTGGCGATCGTGCTGCGGCAGGCCGGAATGCCGGCGCGCTCCTGGCAGGGCTGGCAGGTGCCGATCCGAACCTCCGACGGGCACGGCTCGGCGCGCATCCTCGACATCGATCCGGCGGGCATCCTGGCGGGGTTCGCGCGGCGCGAGGTGGCGGTCGTGGCGGGGTTCCAGGGCGTCGACCCCGCGACGAACCGCGTCGCGACGCTCGGGCGCGGCGGGTCGGACACGAGCGCGGTCGGGCTCG